>JBGPQZ010000102.1:0-9806 GCA_041489335.1 Methylomirabilia bacterium | reverse complement strand
TCTCCGGATCTGATGTGAGTGGCCTCTCGGACTTACCTGCATCGCGCGCCGGAAGCTTCCCCGATCTCGGGCCGCTTGTCAACCCGCAGGAGAGACAGGAATCACCAAGGCACAAAGACACCACGAAAAGGGGACGGCTCTCGGGCAAGATCGAAGAGGACGAGATTGACCGGGGCCGTCGCGGCAAGGTCGAGGGCGGCCTCCTCGCTCACTGCCGCGCCGTCGCCGGCCTTGGGCGGCTGGCCGTCCAGCGTGACGGTCCCTTCCGCCACCTGGACCCAGGCGTGCCGGCCCGGCCGCAGTGGAAGGCTCACCCGGTCCGCCGCGCGGAGCCGCGCGATGTAGACGTCCGCGTCCTGGTAGTCGGCGAAGGAGAAGCTGTGGCGGCTATCCGGCCGGCCGTAATTGGAGTAGTCGCGCGGCTCGGACTACCGCTGATCCATCTGATCGAGCAGCGGGCGCGCGGCGTCCTCGTAGGCACGCAGCATGGAGATGATCAACAGGACGGCCAGCGGCCCCAGGACCAGGCCGAGGAACCCGAAGGCCATCATGCCCCCCAGGAGCGAGAAGAAGATCAGCAGGGGGTGGAGCTCGGCCTTGCCCTTCATCACCAGCGGGCGCACGACATTATCGCTCATCCCGATGACCACGGCCCCCCAGAAGATCAGGAACAGGCCCGCGCCCGTCCGCCCGCTGAGCAAAAGGAGCGCCGCCGCCGGCCCCCAGATCGAGAGCGTCCCCACCAGGGGGATCAGGCTGAAGAAGGCCATGATCACGCCCCACACCAGGGGCGGCAGGCCGACCAGCCAGAAGCCGATCCCGCCCAGCGTGCCCTGCACGATCCCGCTGAGGAACGAGCCGTAGAAGGCCGACTCGCTCACGTCGCGGAACTGCTGGAGCAGGTCCTGCTTGAGGCTGCCGGGCAGCGGGATGAGGTGCAGCACCCAGCGGCCCAGGGCGGGGCCGTCCTTGAAAAAGAAGAAGAGCGTGACCAGAACCAGGAAAAAATTGACGACGGCGCCGGTCACGGTTCCGATGGCCGCCGTGCTCCACCCGACGAGCAGCTCGCTGACCCGCTTGGCGAGGGTGCTGAGCCACTCGCCGAGGGGAACCCGCTCAAGGTCCACGAAGGGGAGGTATGCCTTCTGTGCGGCCAGGATCTGTGCCTTGAGTCCGCCCTGCGCTCCCTGGATGCTCGTCACCTTGTCGTTCACCCAGGCATAGACCTGGATAGACTCGTGGGCGAGGAGGGCCAGGATGATCACGCCCGGCACGATCAGCAGGATCACGACCAGCAGGCATGTGAAGAGGGACGCGAGGCTTTCCCGCCCCTTGAGCCAGCCCCGGATCCGCTCGTACAGCGGGTAGGTAACGGCGGCCAGGACCAGGGTGATCAGGAAGACCACCAGGAACGGCCTGAGGACGACGTAGGCGAAGACTACCACCGCGCACAGGCAGAAGAGGAAGAACCCGCCGCCGTACTCCTTGAAGGTGTGGCTCTGCTCCACGGACCCTCCCTCCCGCGCGCGGACTGCGGGCGTCGCGCAGAAAGTATGCGGCCCCCGGTAGGGCGGGTCAAGAAGAAACGGGCAAGGTGGGGACCGGCCGGAGCCACACGGCGGTGTCGTGGAAGGCGCCACCCCCGAAGGGCGGGATCGGGTCGCCGCCCACGAGGGCGTTGATGCCGACGCCCCCCTCGAAGTCGCGGCTCGGCCAGATGCCCTCGACCACGACGACGCCCTCCTGCAGGCCGTCGAACCGCCGGGCGTGGACGATGACGGTGCCGCGCTGGTTCCCGATTCGCACGCGATCGCCGTCGGCGAGGCCGAGCCGGTCGCAATCCCTCGGGTGGATCAGCGCGGTGGGCCGGATCTCGCAGGCGCGCGAGCCCGGCGTCTCCGTGAACGAGGTGTTGAGGAACTGGCGGGCCGGCGAGGTCATCAGCCGGAACGGCTTGTCGGGCGTGGCCTGTTCGATGACCTCGAGCTGATCGGGGAGCCGCGGCATCCGCCGCCAGTCCTGCCCGACCTTCGACCAGTCGGGCGCGAAGTGGAATCGCCGATCAGGCGTCCCGAAGCCGTCCAGGAAGTGGGCCTCCCGGAACGGGAGGGCGGCATCAATCCAGCGCTGCTCCATCACCGTCTTGGCATCCGGCCAGCCGGACGCCCTGAGCGTCCAGTCCACCAGCTCCATCGCCGTCATCTCGAAGCCCCGGTGCGCCGCCCCGAGCCGCCGGGCGAGGCCCTGCAGGACCTCGTGGTTCGAGCGGCACTCGCCCGGCGGCTCGATCAGCTTCGGGCCGATCTGGATGTGGCTGTGCCCGCCCGCCTGGTAGAGGTCGTCGTGCTCCAGGAACATGGTGGCGGGCAGGACGACATCGGCGTAGCGCGCCGTCCCGGTCAGAAACTGCTCGTGGACGGCCAGGAAGAGGTCCTCGCGCGCGAGGCCCCGGCCCACCTGGTTCGCGTCGGGCGCCACCACGGCCGGATTGCAGTTCTGGACGAGCATGGCGGTGATTGGGGGCCCGCCCTTGAGCGCCTCGGCGTCGCCGGTGAGGGCGTCCCCGATCTGGCACATGTCGATCTCGCGCGTCCGCGGATCGAGGGCGTCGAGCCCCTCGATCAGCGTCTTGTCCCAGTGGTAGATGGCGCGGTTGCTCCAGAAGGCGCCGCCGCCCTCCTCACGCCAGGCGCCCGTGACCGCCGGGAGACAGGTGACCGCGTGCATCGCCGCCGAACCGTTTCTGGAGCGGGTGAAGCCGTAGCCGACCCGGATGTACGCCCGCGGGGTCGTGTTGTAGAGCCTGGCGAAGGCCTCGATCTCTTCGACCGCGAGGCCGGTGACGGCGGCGGCCCACTCCGGCCCGCGCGCGGCCAGATGGGCTTCGAGGTCGGCCGGGAGATCGGTGTACTGCGTGAGGTAGGCGCGATCGGCGTGCCCGTCGCGGAAGGCGCAGTGCATCACCGCGCAGGCGAGAGCCGCGTCGGTCCCGGGGCGCAGGCAGAGGTGGGCGTCGGCGACCTCGGCCGTGCCGCTCCGGTAGGGGTCCACCACGACCAGCCTCGCCCCGCGCTCCTTCCGCGCCCGGGTGATGTGGGTCATCACGCCCACCTGCGTCGCCACCGGGTTCCCGCCCCAGACGACGATCAGGTCGGCCTTCGCCATCTCGCGCGGGTCGGGACCGACGAAGCGCCCGGTGCCCGCCACCCAGCCGGCCTCCGCCGACCCGGTGCAGATCGTCTTCTTCTGGCGCGAGTAGCGCATCACGTGGCGCAGCCGGTTGATCCCGTCCCGCATCACCAGACCCATGGTCCCCGCGTAGTAGTAAGGCCAGACGGTCTCGGAACCGAAACGCGCCGTCGCCGTGAGGAACGCCTCGGCGATCCGGTCGAGGGCCTCGTCCCAGCCGATCTCGTGGAACCGGCCGGCGCCCTTCGGCCCGACCCTGAGGAGCGGGTGGGTGAGCCGCTCCGGGTGGTGGATACGCTCGGCATACCGGCCGACCTTGGCGCAGATCACGCCGGCCGTATAGCTGTTCGCCCTGGCTCCGTGCACCTTCCCGATGCGCCGGCCGCCCTGCACCTCGACCTCGAGGGCACACGTGGACGGGCAGTCGTGCGGACAGACGGAATACCGGATGCTGCGGTTCGCTGCAGGCGGATTGTCGAAGGCCATGAGCCCCCCCCTCTCTGGCCGCGCATGCTATGCGATTTGCGCCGAAGATGCTAGCGGGATGAGACCAGAGGCCATCGCCCCTGGAGTGGGCACCGCGGCGAACGGTACACCGTCGGGTCGATCGTGGCAACGGGCCAGGCCCGAGGGAACGTCAATTGTCAAGAAGAGAGGAGGATCCGATCCTGTTCTGGCGAGCCGTATGCGAGCGGGGGCAGCCGGATCGATCCGAGACGAGGCCGGCTCCAGGGTGTCTATTTCTCCTCGACCAGGCGCACTGCATAGAGATTGTAGGGCAAGATCATTGCCAACTGTTGATAACTGATCAATGGTGTATCGTTTGGTATCCCCTGTCTATTGTTAATTCCTGAATTTTGCACCAGATTCCGATTTCTGGATTCCGGCTGGGCTGGTTTCGGCCATTACGCCATCGGTCCGCTGTCCCTTCTGCCCGTCGTGCAAAGATTTTCTTGCACGGCACGGCGTGGAGGGCCGCACGGTTACGCGGCCTTCCGCCGGCGGCCCAGGTAGCCCAGGAACTCCGTCAGACCCGCGGCCCGCTGCTCGTGGATCGAGTAGAGCACCGCGTCGCGATTGCCGTGGAAGCAGATCTTCGCCGCCACGTAGAGCATCTTGAGCCGGGCGATCCGCAGGGTGTGGTCCGGCATGCGAATGCGCATGGCTTCCGGCACGGGCTGCCCCTGCCGCGCCTGCTGCTCGGCGTGGCCGGCCAGCAGCTTCATCCAGCGCCACAGGTTGTAGGCCAGCATCACGACCTGGAAGAAGGCATGGTGGGTCTGGAAGCGCTTCGAGGGGATGGCCAGCACGCCCTCGCGTTGGGCTTCCCCGATCAGGTTCTCCGCGTCGGCACGCTGGTCGTACTCCGCGATGACTGCGTGCGGGCGGCCCGGCGCGTTGGTGACGAAGACGCGGTAGGCGTAGGTCTCCACCAGTTTCAACTGCCGATCGCCCACCTGGTCCTTGCGGATGCGCATCGCCACGAACCGACAGGGCTCCTCCCAGCCCGCGGGCTGGTAGAGGCACTCGTGGTCCTCGTGGTCCTCGTACCGGTACCAGCCGGCCTCGGGGAAGGGGGGCACGCAGCGCTTGTTGCCGAAGGTGAACTCAAACCCCTCGTCCCGACAGGCGTTGACGCTCTCCCAGCCGATGAACTCCCCATCGCCGTGGACGCGGACGTCTCGGACGTGCGCGGGCAGGAGCTTCCGGAACTGCCGGATCTGCCGCGCCACCTCGCGGGTGGCCATCGTCTCGCCCCGCCGCTGCGTGCCGCAGAGGTACTCCCGGGTCTCCGCCAGGAAGCAGAGCACCGGCCGGAGGCCCTTCTGGCCGCGGTGCTTGGGGTTGTGGCCCTTGCGGGCGCCTTCGATCGCCCCGTACACCGTGCTCCCCGTCGTGTCGAGGTTCACCGTCACCCGCGTCGGCCGGTACGCGCAGAGGGCCCACACCCTGGCCCGCAGCGCCGCCCCCAGCCGGAGCAGCGCGGCCGACTGCACGATCGACAGCGACCGCAGGTACCGCCAGAAGGTGCTCACCGCGGGCAACGCCGCCACGCGCAACACCCCGCAGACCATCGGGTCGGCCCGCACGTAGGCGAAGTGCCCCAGCCGCTGGAACCCGATGAACAGCAGCAGCAGGATCCCCAGGACCATCCGGTACCCGCCCAGCTTCGGCGCCCGCTTCGGGTGGACGTAGTGCACGGCGAAGGCCGGCTCGAACCCGATCAAGTCCAGGAACTTCACCAGCGCCAGGAGGCCCCCGAAGGCCGTCAGCCGCTCCGAGCACTCGCCGTACGGCGTCTCCGCCGTGATCCGCACGGCCCCTCGGGCTCCCGTCGCGTCCCGGCCGGTCCCCGCTTGCGTTCTCCGCCGCTTTGCCCTACGCTCGCGCGTAACCATCGGGGTTACCTCCTTTCGGCTTGGCCGTTGTTCAATCCCAGCCAATCCTATCGGGGGTCCCCGATGGTTTTTCAATGGCTTTTTATTCGCTCACCGCAAAATTCGGGTACTTACTTATTGAAGGGCGTCCCCCCATCAGGGCTTCGCGCGGCGAGCTTTCGAGCCGTGACATGGGGACGGGCGTGGATGTCTCCGCCGAGTTACGGCGCCTCGGGCAGTTGGCGCTTCAGCTTCTCCAGGGTGTCGTAGTGCCACCGGAGCGCGTCGGGATCCTTCCCCTGCCGGGCGAGGGCGGCCACCAGCGCAGCGAGCTTCTGAACATACGTGTGGGCGGTGGCGGGCTTCCCGGCACAGAGAGCCGCCTGCGCGGTGTCGTCCTGGGTCTTGGCGATGGCGTGCTCGAGCGGCATGTCGAAAACCCGGAGGATCTGCCTCGTTTCCGACCGCGTCACCAGGACGGGTTACCTCGAGAGGGATTTCTCGTATGTCACCGAGGCCTGCAGGCGGTTCTCGGGGATGGCGTAGTAGGTCCGGAGCAGGAACTCGGAGTCGGGCGAGAGGGTGTAGCCGACCTTCTCCAGACTTCCCCGGGCCTTGTAGTTCCCCCGGTAGGTCCCCACGATGATCCGGGAGACGCCGTGCACCTGGGACTCGAGGTGCTCCCGCAGCAGCGTCCCGATGCCCTGGCGCTGGTACTCCGGCAGGACATAGCCGTGGCGCAGCAGGGCCACGTCCCGCACATACTCGAGCCCCATGACGCCGGCGAGCCTTCCCTGGAGGAAGGCACCGTACCAGGTCAGCCGTTTCGCCTCGGCCTCCCACTTCTCCGGCGTCATCTCGGGGTCGTGAAACTCTCCGGCGGGCAGGAAGTCCTGGTACCAGGTGGCGGCGGTGTTGATCACGGCGAGGGCCGTGTCGCGGTCCGCGAAATTCAAGACGCGAATCGTAGGCGTCGTCATCGCATGATTCCTCTCATCGTCACGCCGTCGCCATTGGGTCTTCTCTCGATTTCAGAATCTGTGTAATCTGCGGATTCGTTAATCCCCGGTCTCCCTCACGGCACCTGCTGGATGCGGCCGTCCGACGCGGGGGCGATGGGGCCGGCCTTGAGCCGCTCCAGCAAGAGATCGGAGTCCATGGGGCCGTTCTCTGCCTTCACCAGGACCTTGCCTTGCGTCAGCATCTCGTACCCGTCGCCGCCGCCCAGAAGGAATTCGAAGGTGGCCAGGCTGTAGCGGGCCTGCGGGTCGAGGGGCTTGCCGCCGATGGTGACCGAGGTGAGCCGCGACCCGGCGGGCCGCTTCGGGTCGAACGTGTACCGGATGCCCGACACCTGCGGGAAGCGTCCCGCGGTCTTCTCGTGCTGGCTGAGGCCGTTCTCCAGCGCCGCGCGCAGCGTCCCGCCGCTCACCTCCAGCTTCACGACCTTGTTGGCGAAGGGGAGGATCTTCAGGACGTCGCCTCGCTTCAGGGGGCCGGCCGCCGTCACGGCGTTGCCCCGGATTCCGCCCCCGTTCAGCAGGGCGGCGTCCGCCTGCACCGCCTCGCGCATCAGATCGGCGATGAGGTCGCCCACCGGCGACTCCCGCACCCGCACGATCTCGTTCCGCGTGTCCAGGGCGACCGTGGTCTCGCCGACGATCACGCTGAGCTGGGTCCCCATCAGCCCCTCGTAGTGCTTCACCAGGGCCGCCAGCTCGGGCTTGTCCGGGATCTGATCCGTGACGGCGATGAGTTCCCACTTCAGCTCGACGCGCCGCGCCTTGCCGATCGTGACCAGGAGGTCGATGCGTCCCAGGGCCACGGCCTCGGAGCCGGTCTTCAGGATCTGCGTCTTGCCCACCTTGGCGTCCAGCGGCGCGTGCTCATGTCCGCCCAGGATCAGGTCGATCTCGGGCACGCTTTGGGCGAGCGCCTTGTCCTCCGCCAGGTCCTGGTGGGTGAGGGCCACGATGATGTCCGCCTTTGCCCGCCGCGCACTGGCCACCGCGTCTTTCGCGGCCTGCACCACCGGTAGGAACTTCAGGTTCTTTCCTCCCTTGGAGAGCACCTGGGTCTCGGGGGTCGTGAGGCCGATGAACGCCACGCGGATGCCCGCGAACTCGCGCAAGACGAAGGCGACCGCTCCGCCGAAGGGCAGGCCGGTGGCCGGATCGAGCACGTTGGATGAGACCCAGGTGAAATTGGATTCCCGCATCCGCTCCTTCGTCACCGCCTCGCCGAAGTCGAACTCGTGGTTCCCGAAAGTGGCCAGGTCCAGACCGGCCGCGTTCAGGCTGGCCACCATCTGGCTGCCCTGGAACATGCTGGACATCGTGGAGGGGGAGAGGAAATCGCCCGCGAGGACGAAGACCAGGTTCGACGACTCCTTGGCGACGCGATCGCGCAGCGTGGCCACGCGGGCCAGGCCGCCCTTCTTGCCCTTCTCCACGGGCATGAGGTCGTAGAGATCGTTGGCCTGCAGGATGGTGATCTGGGCGACGCGGTCGAGCGCCGCGGCCTGCGGGAGTGGCAGCAGGCTCAGGAACAGGAGGCTGGCGGAGAGGAGTGCGAGGAACGTCCGGCGAGTCAGGCTGCGCATGGCCACTATCCTCCGGCTGAGAGTCAGGAGAGAAGAACCCGGCCCAACTTTAGAGGCCCCCCGAGGGCTCTGTCAAAGGGTTTTGCGCCACGCGGGATCGTATGGTATGACAGAGTCCAGATATCCCGAATGACCAGTGACCAAATCCCAATGACCAATGACCAATGACGAAATGGCCGCCGGCCAATGTTCTTCCGGCATTGGTCACTTGCCATTGGTCATTGCAGATCATTGCAGGCATCGCGAGCTCGGGCTGGTTGCCACGTGTCAGAGGAGGGTGCGATGGGAAGCCGAAAGATTCGAGTTGGGATCATCGGGGCGGGCCGCATCGCGGCCATGGTGCACGTGCCCTCCTTCCTGCTGTGCCACGAGCGCTGCGAGATCGTGGCGGTGGCCTCGCGCACGGAGGAGCGGGCGCGGGCCTTCGCCGCGACGTGGAGCATCCCTCGCGTTCATCCGGATTGGCCGTCCCTGCTCGCCGATCCCGAGGTGGACGCCGTGGTTGTCTGCCCGCCGAGCGGGCTCACGACCACCGTGGCCCGGGCGGCGATCGCGGCGGGGAAACACGTCCTCTGCGAGAAGCCGCTCGGGCTCGGCTACGCGGAGGCGCGCGAGCTGGCCGACGCGGTGGAGGGGAGCCCCCGCGTCCACATGGTGGCCTTCACCTTCCGCTTCGTCCCCGCCCTCCGCTACCTCAAGCGTCTGGTGTGCGAGGGCCATTTCGGCGAGATCCGCCACTGGCGGATGTCCTACTTCAGCGATTTCATGCTGGACCCGAAGACGCCGATCGCCTGGCGCAACCAGCGGGCCCAGGCGGGGGCCGGCATCCTGGCGGACATGGGGTCGCACGGGATCGACTTCGCCCGGTACCTCCTGGGCGACGTTACGGGCGTGAGCGGCGTGAGCCGGCTGTACGTGCGCGAGCGACCCAGTCGCACCGGCGGCGGCACGCTCCCGGTGGACGCGGACGACGCCTGCGCCTTCGCCGTGGAGTTCGCCGGCGGGGCCATCGGGACCTTCGACCTCAACCGCGCCGTCGCGGGCCGGGGCGGGACGGGCCGCGCCAACTACCAGTGCATCGAGATCCACGGGACGGGCGGGTCCGCCGTCTACGAGCTGGTCCATCCGTTCGAGCTCCAGATCAGCCTGGGGCCGGCCCTGACCCGCACCCAGCAGTGGGCGCGGGCCGAGGTGCCCACCGACCTCCGGACGTATCCGGGCTCGCCCCGCAATCCCCGCTTGGACGATCCGCTGCTGGGGTACAAGCTGGACCAGGGCGTGGCGTTCCTCTCCGCGATCCAGGGAGAGACGCGGGACTATCCTACCTTCCGGGACGGCGCCGCCGCTCAGCAGGTCGTGGACGCGGTCGAGACGGCGATCCGGGAGCGTCGCTGGGTCGCGCTGGCGTAGTCGACCGAAGGGCGGCAACGGCTGGTCTGGAGCAGGGCGGCCGGGTCGGGCCGCCAGGACCTCACGGAGGCGCGAAGGCTTTCATGCGAGTGGCGAAGGTGCTTGCTCCCCAGACGATGCGCCTCGAAGAGGCCCCGGTTCCCGTCCCGCAGTCGGGCGAGGCCCTGGTCCGCATCCAGGCGGTCGGGATCTGCGGGTCAGACCTGCAGTACTACAGGCAGGGACGG
>JBGPQZ010000101.1:0-9815 GCA_041489335.1 Methylomirabilia bacterium | reverse complement strand
TGCCCGATGAGCAGGCCCATGCCGCCGCCGCCCACCACGGCGATCCGGTCGCCCGGCAGGACGGCCGAGCGCTCGACGGCGCGCACGGCGCAGGCCAGCGGCTCCGTGAAGGAGGCCACTTCGAACGGCATCTCCTCGGGCAGCCGGAAGGTCACCTGCTCCACCTGAAGCTGCGGGATCCGGATCAGCTCCGCAAAGCCGCACGGGTCGATCCGGGTGGCCTTGAACTGCGGGCACATGGATTCGTGGCCGTGGCGGCAGGCCCAGCAGGTCCCGCAGGGCACGTGGTGGGCCGCCGTCACCCGATCCCCCGGCGCGAAGCGGGTCACGCCGGGCCCCACCGCCCGCACCACGCCCGCCAGTTCGTGGCCGAGTCGCACGCCGTGGGAATGCTCCGGATGGGCGAGCTTCAGCAGGTCCGTTCCGCACAGGCCGCAGGCCCGCATCTCCACCAGGATCTCGCCCGCTCCGATGGGAGGCGGCGGCACCTCGGTGAGTCCGAACCCGCCGGACGGAAGGGGCAGGATGGCCTTCATGGCCACCTCATTTGGAGTGGTCCGGGCGGCGGCCGGCAGTGCGAGAGGCCGGCTGGGTCACACGAGGCGCGGCGACCGGTTTCTCGTCTTTCGCCATTTCGGTCCGGGCCGCAGCCGCCTCGGCGATATCCTGGACCTCATCCAATTCCAGGGTGCGCTTGCGCAAGCCCTTGAACGGAAGGGAACGCGCCAGCACCTTCTCCTTGCAGTCCGCGCAGCGCCAGCCCAGGCAGAGCCCGTACTTCTGCCAGATCCAATCCGCCGGATACATCCGGCCGCCGCACTTGCGGCAGATCTTCGGACCCGGGTCCCCCTTCCACCGGGGGCCCGTCGGCTCTTGGGGCGGCTGCGGCGGTTTCTCAGCCCGAGGCTTCTCGGTCCGAGGCTTCTCGACCCGCGGCTGCGCGGTTCGTTGCTGCTCGGTCCGAGGTGGCCGGCGCCGGCGACGTCGCCGGGCTCCCGGCTTCGCCCCTTCGGGTTTCCCGCCCTGCGGCTTCCCGCCCGCAGGTGTTTCTCCCGGCGCTGTCCCTTGCTCCGGTTTTCCCCCTCCCGGCTGGTCCATGAAATCCCTCTCAATGACCAATTTCCAATGACCAATGCAGGAATCCGCGATTGGTTATTTGAGATTGGTCATTGGTCATTGGTCATTGGTCATCTGTCATTCGCCCCTGCCGCAGCAGGCAGGGCACGGGCACAGCCCTCGGAGGTAGTCGAAGGAGTAGATCCCGCTGTCGTGGCCATCGCTCCACACGAAGTTCACCGCGTAGCGCCCCAGCGGCTTGACCTCCGCCACCTGGATCTCCCCCGCCCTCACCATGGGGCCGCTGAGCACGGTGAGACCCAGCCCGCCCGGCGCCGGAGACTTGCCGCGGAGGTCGTTGCACAGGGCGCACGGGCACTCCTTGCGGAGCAGATCGAAGGAGTACGCGCTCTCGTGGCCATCCTGCCATTGGCAATCGCCAATCGGCAATTCTCGCTACCAGCCTCGCTGGAGCTGGTGCGAGATCGCCATTCCCTCCTCAGCCTCGGGAATCATCCCCATGTCCCGATACACGGTGGAGAGGCTGGTGTGATACAGGGGCTCCTTCTCGTTGCTTGCGATCGCCTTCTTGATCGCCTCGACCGCCTCGGGGAAGCGCTTGAGCTTGTGCAGGGCGTGGCCGATGGCCAGGAAGGCGTCGCCGAACTCCGGGTCCAGCTCTACCGCCTTGTCGAACTCGACCAGCGCCTCATCGTACTGGTCTCGTCCGTACAGGCCCAGGCCCTTCCCGAAGTGCTCGTCCCTTGTGGGCATGGCCTCCTCCTATATTCCCAGCGGGGTGAGGTCCGCCTCGACCTGGTCGGCGCCGGATTGGGGTGGCGCCCCATCGACCTTCTTCCGCCTGCGCCGGCGTCGTCGCTTCTTCTTCGGCTCCCCCTCGGCCGGTACCGGCGGTGGTGCCGGTGCCGAAGACGGTGCCGGTGCCGGCGCGGTCGGCGCGGGGGCCGGCGCCCGCGTGGGCACCCGCGCTAGCGCGGGTGTGGGTCCCGGCTTCTTTGGCCACGCCGGTTCGCCCCCTCGGCGCTTCCATGGACGCGGTACCGGGGTCGCGGCCTCCATGGGCCGCGGCCTCTCGGACAGGAACAGCGCCTCCTCGGCCCACTCGACGGGGATCCTGTGGCCGATCAGCGCCTCGATCGCCTCCAAGGACATGACGTACTTCTCGTCCGCCAGGCTGATCGCCTTTCCCGGGGCGCCCGCGCGCGCGGTCCGTCCGATGCGGTGAACGTAGTCCTCGGGGTCCTGGGGCAGGTCGTAGTTGATGACGTGGGTCACGCCCTCGATGTGGAGCCCACGGGAGGCCACGTCGCTTGCCACCAGGATGTGCAGCCCCCCCTCCTTGAAGGCCTGCATGATGCTGAGGCGCTTCTTCTGGTCCACGTCCCCCGTGATGGCCCGCGCATGATAGCCGTGGCGGAGGAGGCCCCTGGCCAGCCGCTCCACCTCGTGCTTCATGTTGGCGAACATCATGATCCGCTTGCCCTTCTCGCGCTCCAGGAGGCCGAGCAGGAGGGAGAACTTCTCCTCCTTGGAGACGTGGTAGAGGACCTCCTCCACCCCCTCCACCGTCACGTGCTCCGGCGCGATCGCCACCATGGTCGGATAGTTCATGGACTCGTACGCCAGCTCCAGCACCTGCTGACTCAGCGTCGCGGAGAAGAGGGAGGACTGGCGCCGCTCGGCCGGCGGGAGGTGGCGGATGAGGTAACGGATGTCCATGATGAATCCCATGTCGAACATCCGGTCCGCCTCGTCGACGACGAGCACCTCGACCGACGAGAGCACATAGACCCCCTGCTTGAGGTAGTCCATGAGGCGCCCGGGCGTCCCGATGAGCACGTCCACCCCGGCCCGCAGGACCTCCCGCTGCTTGAGGTAGTCCACGCCCCCGAAGACCACCTGCATATTCAGGCCCGTCTCGCGCCCCAGCAGGCAGGCGTCCGCATGGATCTGGAAGGCCAGCTCGCGCGTGGGCGCCACGACCAGGGCGCGCGGCGCCGCCAGGTTCGCCGGGCGCTTGTCCGGCTCGCGCAGCAGCCGCGTGAAGATCGCGATCAGGAAGGCCGCGGTCTTGCCGGTCCCCGTCTGGGCCTGCCCGGCCACGTCCCGCCCGCGCAGGGCGATGGGCAGGGTCTCCTCTTGGATCGGGGTGCAGGCCGTGAAGCCGGCCGCCTGGATCCCGCGAAGGACGGATTGCGGTAGATTGAGTGATGCGAAATCCATGCTCATGAGTGACCGCGGTGTGTGGGTGATCGGCTCAGCGGGGGCTCACAACTCTGGGTGAGCTCAGGAGACTCGCTCGTCCTTTCGGGGGCACACCAGACCTTTCCGTCGGGAAGGCATGACGCCTGCCGACCTCTTCAGCTTACAATCGCAGTGGCCATCCTGTCGAGGGATTTTCCGAAGAAGACGAGAAGTGGCACAGGAAGTCGCAGTACCGGCGGAGGCCCTCGAAGAAGAGGCGTTCATAGGCCAGGAGGGCCGAGAGCGACTCGTCGCGATCCAGCGCCTCGAGCTCGGTCCACAGCGCGGGCTCTCGCTCCCGGAGATAGGGGATCGCGCCCTCGATGTACTCGGCCTGCAGCCTCTTTCCCATGGCCACGACGAGAGCCTCGAGGTCCCTGGCGCCCAGCTCGGAATCGTGCCGGTCGGAGTCGCGAATCTCTGGCGGATCCAGGACGGCTAACATGGTCGCCCCCCCTTTCGCTGCCTCGCGCCTGCCCACTGCCATTTCCCCCTAACCTTCCTCTCGTTTGATATATACCATACATCCGTTTGGCTGTCAAGCAGTGTGGCACACCGGGGGACATTCCGGGGGTGAACCGGAGTGCCCGGCCATCCCCCACAAGTGGGACGCATCAACCATCCTGTTAATTCTACCCGGGGCCGAGAATGCCAAAGATTGAGACACCAAGGAAGGATGGCGGGAAAGAGACGAGGGGGACGAGCAGGGGGGTGGACGCTCAGACGAGTCTTGCGAGCGAGCGGAGCAGGGCGGCCAGCCGGTCTGGCGAGCAGTCGCCCATCAGGCCGATCTGGATCCAGTTACGCGTCACGAGATAGCCGCTGCGGTAGCTCAAGAGATAGCCCTCGCGCTCGAGTTGTTCTCCGAGTTTCTCCGCCGAGGTCTCCCGGGGCAGGGCGATGGTGACGATGGCGGGAGCCGCGTGTTCGTCGGGCGCGACCAGACGGAGTCCCACGGCGCGGAGCTGCTCGCGCAGCCACGCCGTCAGCGCCGCCGTCTGGGCAAAGGGAGTCCCCGTGTCGAAACGGAGCAGGGCGGTCTCCAGCGCCGCGACGAGATTGGACGAATGCGTGAAGGGAACGCCGTCGTGGGCGGCATAGAGGCCCAGATCCAGGTAGCGCGGCAGGCGATCCGGCGCGGGCGGCACCGTGTGGTTGCAGAACACCAGCGCTAGCCCCGGGAATGCGCCGAGCCCCTTCCCGCTCACGCTGGTGGCCAGCCAGACCCCCTCCAGGTCCACTGGCAGGTTTCCCAGCGAGCTGATACAGTCCAGGCAGAGCTGCGCCGCATGCCCGCCGCAGAGCGCCTTCAGGGTGGCCAGGTCGTTCAGCACGCCGGTGGAGGTCTCGCAATGCACCGCCCAGACCCAGGCCGGCGAAGGGGAACGGCGAAACTCGCGTTCGACCGTTGCCGGGTCGAAGGCCTCGCCCCACGACACAGCGCTCAGCTCGAACGACAGGCCCGCTCGCCGGGCATGATCCACAAGCCGCTCGCCAAACTCCCCGTTGCTGAGGATCAGGCCGCGGGACTCGGTCAGCCTGAGCTGCCCCGCCACCGCATCGTTGGCCAGCGTCCCGGAGCCGAGCAGGATTTCCACGTGCCTCGCGCCGGTAAGGCGGCAGAGGCGCCGTTTCACCCGGCCGATCCGGTCCATGAAGGCCGGCGACCGGTGCGAGACGGGCAGCTCGCCGAGCATCCTGCGCACCACCGGCCGCATGGCGACCGGGCCGGGTAGGAAACTCCAGGTGGCCGGCTCCGCCGGGGCTTCCGATGCGTAGAAACGCCCGACGCGCGCGAAGAAGTCTTCCAGGAGACAGTACATCGGCTGGAAGCGGGCGCCCTCGGCCCCCACGAGGGGGCCGAACGGCACGAAGCCCAGGTGCACGTAGAGTTTCTGCTGGCGCGTGGTGCCGGAAATCAGGGCGCAATCGTAACCCTGCGCGATGGCGTGCGCCGCCAGTTGCCTGAGAAGTCCGGCGATGACCCGGGTGCGCCGGTGGTCGGGCTCCACCACCAGCAGGCGAATCTCGCAAAGGGATCGCCCCGCCGGCAGGTACCCGTCGAGATCGGGAAGTTTCAGGTCGAGGGAGAAGGGTCGCCTGGCGCGCAAGGCGACCATGCCGACCAGTCGCCGCCCGTCGAGGCAGACGAAGTAGGTGTTCTCGGCGTGGAACTTGTCCACCAGTCGGCCGGTGGCGTTGCGCGCGTGTTGGGGAATCTCTTCGACGAACGTGCGGTAATTGAGCCGGTGGATCTGGTCGAACTCCCAGTCCTCGGTGGCGATCTTGAGTGTGAGGCTGTCAGCCGAGCTGACCATTGCCGGTTCACGCCAGCAGCCGGACCGTCACGCACTGCTCGAAAAGAGATCTGGTGCGCTCTCGGGGCGTCGCGGGATCCTCCGCCCCCGAATGGTTCGCAGCGCCTACCGCTCGGCCGGCGATCCGCCTCAGCCGCCGGAGAGGGCGGGCATCAGGTGCACCTCGTCGCCCTCCGCGAGCGCGTGCGTCGTCTCTGCCTGCCGGCCGTTGACCACCAGGAGGATCGAGTCCAGCTGTGCCCGAACCTCCAGGCGGGCCATGAGATCCGCCAGCGTGCTCCCCGGCGGCAGCCTGAGGTCGAGGCGGCGCAGCATCCCGGTCGGTGTTGGCCGCTGCAGCGTCGTGTGCAGGTGAATCGTGACTACCAATTGAAGATGTCGTCCAGGTCCGATTCGGACGCGTCGAAGACCGAGTTGTGTGGCGGCAACGGTTCGGTCCGCATGTACTCGGGAATGCGATCGTCCGCCGACGTGAACCCAGCGCGCTTGTTCCACTCGCGCTCCATCGCGATGGTTTCCTTGCCGAGCACCTGCAGGATGTCGGCCCCCACCTGCCAGCCGTAGCGGGCGTTCAGGAGGTCGGGGATCACCTCGGGACTCACCATGAAGCCGAAGCCGGCGAAGATGCAGGCACCCAGCGTGTCGAAGCCCGCCATGTTGATCTGCGCCGCGCGCGACGTCGCGATATTCGCCTTGGGGTCGAGGTGGTCCACCTTGGCCCGGACCGTGTTCCCCGCCGTGTGGTCCGCGCCCTGGGGGGACGTCACGTAGGTCGTGCCCGTGCCCTTGATGGCGCGCGGCTCGTAGGCGGACATGGCCTGGCCCTTGACCACCGGAACGCGTAGGACGCCGAGGACTCGCCCCGTCAGGGCCGCCCCGTGCCCGAGGATCCGCCCCAGCGGCGTGCCCTTGCGGATTTCCCCCAGGAGCGCCAGCGCACGCTCGCCGTCGCCGAACCTCATGAGGCCCGCCTCGGCGGCCACGCCCAGCGCGGCCCCCATGTCGATCGTGTCCAGCCCGAGGTCGCTCGCCTCCCGGTCCATGCGGGCGACGGTGTCGAGGTCGGCGATGCCCAGGTTCGATCCCATCAGGCCGATGGTCTCGTACTCCAGCGGCGAGACGATGGCCTTCCCGTCCTCGCCGCCATAGGTGTTGGAGCACTGGATGACGCAACCGGCCATGCAGGCGTGGGTCGGTTCGCTTTCGCCGCCGCGCTTGAGCAGGAGGTCGCGCATCTGCTCGCCGCTGATCGCCTCGGCCCCCTCGAACCGGCCGCTGCTGAAGTTCCGGGTCGGCAGGCCGCCCATCGCATCGCACGTCCGCACCATGGCCGGCGTACCGTAGTCCTGGTAGACCTTGGTCTGCGGATGATCGAGCGTGTTCTTGGTGAACAGCTTCTGAGCCTGCTTGAACGCTTCGGGATGCGCGAGGGGTGGTTTCTTCCCGCTCGCGTCGTCGAAGACGATCGCCTTGAGCCGCTTGGACCCCATCACGGCCCCGAGCCCGCCGCGGGCCGCGATGCGCGAGGGGACCTTGTCCTTATCCAGGTTCTGGATGCCGGCGGCCGAGAGGAGCATCTCCCCGGCCGGCCCGATCAGGGCGATGGCGACCTTGTCCCCGTACCGCTGGAGCAGCCGCGGAGCGGTCTCGAAGATGCCGAGACCCGCCACGTCGTCGGCCGGCTCGAAGCGCGCGCCCGCGAGGCTCAGGTGGAGGATCCACCAGCCGGAGCGCGCCTCGCCCTCGGCGGGTAGCTGGTCTTCGAGGATCAGGGCCTTGATCCCCAGATTGGTCATGTGCAGGCCGGTGGAGCCGCCCGCGTTGGCCTCTTTGATCCCGCGGGTCATCGGGCTCTTGGCGCCCACCGAGATGCGATCGCAACTGGAGAGCATGTGGCCGACCAAGAGGCCGGGGGCGAAGGTCAGCTTGTTGAATCGGCCGAGCGGCTCGCAGGTCGGCGGCACCTCGTCCAGCATGATGCGCGCCAGGAGGCCGCGTCCGCCCAGGCGGGACCAGGCCTCGGGCACCGCTTCACGCTTCAGGGACCGCTCGCGCAGATTGACGCGCCAGACTTCCATGGTGTTTGTCTCCTTTTCCTTGGGAATTTCCCGCGCCACCCTCTTTAGAATGGCGCTCTTTCGATTCTCCGTCAAGGGGGGACCGCCCGGCGTGGATCAGCGGAGGCGCGTGCGCCCCTCTTCGTACAGGAACAGGGCCGCGGCGCCGAGGACGCCCGACTGCTTGGTGAGCCCCGAGCGGACGATCCGCGTCCGCAGAAATGCGCTCTCGAAGGCATAGAAGCGGGCCCACGTAAGCGTCGGCTCCATCAGGGCCTCGCCCGCCTCCATCACGCCGCCGCCCAGCACGATGAGCTCCAACAGATTCCGCAGCACCCCCTCGGCCCGGCCGAGACGATCCGTGGGAACCGCACGGGACGAGAGGATGGCCCCCGCCGGGTCAACCAGCCCGCCGGCCATCGTGGTACCGCCTACGTCCACAGCCAGGATGACGCCGCCTTCACGCGGAAGCATCACGCGTGATCCCCCGCTGCGGCTGCCAATCCCTGGTAACCGATGAGGTTCACGCCGGCCGCAGCCAGCGCGGCCCTCACCTCGAGGTCGGTGAGCGCCCGAAGCTCTCCTGCTCGTTGCGCGCAATAGCTGCTGATCGAGAGTGCGGCATCCACATGTCCGGGATGGCAGATGAGCTCCGTGACCCCCTCCTCCATCGTCTGGATAAACCCCCGCAGCCGCTCCGCTGTCCAATAGGTATCGGGACCGACCTCCCCGACGGCCCGATCAGGGGAGAGGAGGCCGCGCGCGCGGATCCGGCCAGCCATTTCGGGCGTGAGCGCGCGCGCCGGAACCCCCCGCTCCACGGCCAGGCCCAAGACCAGCGCGAACACCCGGGGCAGGCGATGCATGTGGTAATGTGTGTCCACGTGGGTGGGCCGACGCCCGAAAACTTCTTCGAAGCGCTCGGCCTGGGCGGCGATCTCCTGCCGGATCTCGGAGGCGTTCCCCGCCTCGCCCAGTCGGTCTCGGTCCCGGATGAAGTGGCCCGCCCCATCGACCAGCGAGGGCACCGCCGTTGCAGGCAGGACGGGGGTGCCCAGCGTGAGATTGATGTGAAGCCCTACGCTCAGCGTGGGCGCTTCGCGCGCCAGGTCGCGACTCCGCTCGAGCCCGGGCAGGTTCACCATGGCCGACGTGCTGGTGACGATGCCGTGCCGGTGGCCCTCCAGGATGCCACGCGTCACGCCCTCGGTGAGACCGAAGTCATCGGCGTTCACGATGAGATACTTGGCCACCCTTTACCCTTTCTGCCCGACGATCACCAGGCGCTCGCAGGTCGGCGGTCTCTCCTCGCGGCCGACCGCGTAGCCCAGCGAGCGAATGTACTCCAGCCGCTCGCGGGCGATGCGGGGAAACGGCTGCGCCTCGCGAGCCAGGACGGACGGCTCCAGCCCGACCGCGCGAAGCTTCTCCACCGCACGATCGAGGCCCAGGAAGGCGAAGAGTGTGAAGGCCAGGCGCCCGTTCGGCTTGAGATGGCTCGGCGCTTCCTGGATAATCCGATCCAGGAGGGCCCAGCCGTCGGGGCCCCCGTTGTCCATCCGGGATTGCGGGTCGTCCCACTCGCGACCGGGCGGGGTGGGCATCTGCGGGGGATTGACGGCGATCAGGTCGAAGGCCTCGCCGGCGACCGGGGCGAACAGGTCCCCGATGCGGATCTCCAGTCGGTCCCCCACCCCGTTCAAGAGGGCGTTGGCGCGCGTGCACTCGGCGTAGGTGGCCACGAGGTCCGTCGCCACGACAGCATGGCCCCGCCGGGCGGCCAGCATGCCGATGAGGCCCGCGCCCGCGCCCAGATCCAGGACGACGTCGCCTTCCCGCAGCGGAAGGTGTCGCGCCAGGAGCAGACTCCCGAATTTCGGAACGAGATCGTCGGTAGGGACGCGGACCAGGCAACCCTGGTAGAGGAAGAAGTGAATCCCCCCGGGACCGGACATGGAGGGCTCCTGTCAGTCTGAAGGGGAGGGCCGATAGCCGAACCCTATCAGAGGAACGCCGGAGCGTCAATCGGACCGCCCGTGCTGAGCGCGACAATGGTCGGTGAGGCGAGGAAGAGGGGAGGGCAGGCCATGCGTGGAAGATGGGTGACCGTCGCAGGGCT
>JBGPQZ010000100.1:0-9841 GCA_041489335.1 Methylomirabilia bacterium | reverse complement strand
TCCCCCTGTGATCCCCAGCCGCCCCCATTCGACCAACCTTCCCTGGGCGCCCCGGAGAACCCCTGAACCCAGTCCACCGTACTCCTGGCTTCCACATGATGTCAAGCGCCGCCAGCAATCTTCCAGCCGAAGAAACGAAATCGCGTTTCGGCATTTTCAAGCACCTACCCGCCGAGAGGAGTCCGGTACCTTTCTTTGTCCGGCAGTTACGCCGTTAGCTCCGGATTGGGGTTACTAATGCGTCCCGCGTCCTTTGTCGATTTCGGAGGCGGCCCCACGCGGGGTCAAGCCGAATACTGGCGAACCACAGGCTATCGAAGGAACGACAGCCTCCGCGCGCGTAGCAGGGCCGGATGATCGTCATCCTCTGAGCCTTCGCACCCTTCTGGCCCCTGCCCCCATCCATCACGGCAGCAAACCGGCCAACGGTTCACGCTCTCGCTCGCTTGTGCCTGCACCCGCTCCAGATCTCCTGCGGGAAGATGATGGATTCGGTTCCCGGGATCTCGGGGACGCCCTGGCCGGTGTTCAGGTCGATGCCGTGCGGGCGGTACGCCGCATAGGCGAGCTGGCTGCAATAGAAGGCCTTCTCGGTGGACGAATCGAGGAAGTTCAGGTTGTACGGCTTCCCGAGCCGGGCCTGTTCGAGGCAGTAGGCGGCGGCCCCCTCTCGGATCTCGGTCGCCCTGGCCTCGTCAAGGCCTCTCCCCTCCAGCGGGTAGGCCACCCCGTACAAGACATCGAGAAATCCGCGCCGCTCCAGCATGCCCGCCGCATCCCAGTGATGCCCCGTCATGTCGAAGCTGATCACCTTCCCCGTCGCCCCTGCTTCGACGCAGAGACCTTCGGGGCCGACATAGACGACGATGTGATCCACGTCGCCGGGGATCAGCTTGCCGATGAGCCGCCAGTACTGCCCCTTGAGGTCGGCCCCGCCCCCATCGGTGGTGCAGATCAGGTCCCCCGTCTGCACCCGCAGCCCGTCGATCGTGAATGCGTGGATCATCAGATCTCCTTTATCAGATCCACCACCTCGGCGAGTTGGGCCTTGGCGGCCTGGTGGAAATGGTACCAGCGAGTCTCCTGATAGTTCGGATTGAGTTCGCAGGTCTTCTGGCTCTTGTCCTTTGTGAGCGCCTCGTCAATCCAGGTGTCCTTGTCATACTTGGGGATTCCCCCGCCAACGAGAGTCGCAATGCGTCCGATCCGCTCGTCGTAGTCCGGCGCATCGATGATGCCCTTGAAGTTGTCCTTGACGCCGCTCCAAGGGGTGCCCTTCTTGGTGTTAGCTTGGAGCGTAGTGAAGATCGACTCGGCCGCTGCGAAAGCCCGCTGCTTGTTGTCGACGAGATCCTTATTGATCCGATAGTCGATCCACGGCTCCGAGATCACATCGGGCGAGTGCCCCGCCTCGGCATGACCGATGTTGGGCACGAGCGACTTGAAGACGTTGTACCAGGGATAGACGGCGTTCCAGTCTTCCTGGAGGCCGGTGAAGTTCTGGTGGGACCAGGTGTCGGCGACGGTGTGGAGGGCGATGCCGATCCGGTAGAGATTCATCGAATCGAGGGCGCTAGCCAGCACAGCCTTGGCATTCGGTGAGAACGGCGTGACGCTAAGAGGGTTCTTCTCGCCCTTGATCTCCTTCGAGTTGTCCCCTGGCAGGAAGTGGAAGGGGACATAGACGTACCTCTGCACATAGATGTCGAACGACTTGGGTGAGAGGGACTGGGTCATCACGGGGTAGTAATAGCCCCCGCCCACCTTCAGGCGCTCGGGAAAGCCCACCTCCTCCCCGTCGACCGAGAACTGCCCCTCGTTGTTGTCATCGACGAACTGCGACGCGTAGGCCACGATCTCGGGCTTCTCGACTTCGGTGAGCTTGGCAATCGCATAGGTCAGGTAATAGTGGAAGTCCTTTTCCATGGCCCTTCCTCCGTGCGATAGCGAACTCCGAATCTATCCCAGCACCATCCACTTCTTCATGCTGCTCGACCCGTAGAGATTGGGGGATTGCGGGTATTGCTGCGACGGCAGCGCCTTGCGGATGGCGGCGAACCAGTCCCGGTAGGTTGCCTTTGCCGGAAGCTTGGCCAGGGCGCGCAGCGCCACGAAGCTGAACGCGCCGTTCGGCCGGCCCTTGAAGTAGGCGTCGTAGCTGTACTCCGTGTCCTGGCAGCCGGCCAGGAGCAGGGCGGCGTACCGGCCGGGCGGGCTGGATTTCCGGTAGGCACGGCGGAGGCCGAGCTTCGCTGCCTCGGCTTTGGAGAGGTAAACGGCGGGTGGCAGGAAGCGCACCTTCCGCTGGGGAGCATGCGCCCCCGCCATCGTCGGCGGCGTTGTGATCGGCGCGAAGCGCGCCACCGTCCCGGAGTGGCAGGAGTCGGAGATCATCAGGAGCTTCGCCCCGGACTGCCGGGCACTATAGAGGTCGAACAACTGGTCGTCGGTAATCGGTCCCTTCGATCGGATGTCGTACGGGCAGAGGCACTCATCCGTCCCGTCCGGCTCGTCCCCGTCCTCGTCCGGGACGAAGGAGCCGTGCCCCGAGTAGGTGATCACAATGCTGTCCTCACCCTTGGCCTCGCCCACAAGGCGTGCGATCTCCTCCCGCATTACCTTGCCCGTGGCCTGCCGGTCGAGCAGCATCCTGATCTCGAATCCCCGCCGCTTCAGCGCCGCCGCCCAGCCGTGGGCGTCGTTCACTCACCCCGCCAGATCATTCCCTGTTCTCGGGTAGTTGTTGATCCCGATGCAGAGCGCCCGCTTCGCCATGGCTTACCCCCAATTCAGGAGTGTCTCGTTCGGAACGTTGCTTCCGAGTGTTCCTTCCTGTTTCAAGGACGTTTTGTGGGCGATCCCAGCCAAGCCATGGGTGGTGTAGCGGTGCCGGGCAGGCCGGCGGTCCGTTGAGAATCACACGCAGGCTGTGATGGCAAGGCGCAGGGTGTCGGGCGCGAGACGGTCCCGCAGTAATCCTCAGCCGGCCGCATCCGGCCGACCTCCCCTGGGCGCCCCGGACGGCATGCAGCCGTTTGCGACGGGCAAGACCGTCTGGCGACTGGAGTGCGGCTGCGGCCGACACCATCTGGAGCCCTCCTTTGAGGTCCGTCCGGTGTCGATGAGCGGGAGCGTAGTCCAGATCACGCTTGGTCGCTCGGCTTCTGTTGCTTTTCTTTTCGGCTGGGGTTGCGGTCGGTCTTGCGAGCCGTGAGCCGCGAGCCTCGAGCCACGACTTGGACGGAGTGCCGTGTATTGGACACAGGGGCTATAGAATCAATAGGTTGCATGAATTGTGGGAGACGGGGAGGGCTAGGGGTGGGGGTGGCGGCGGAAGTCGGAGGGGAGTTCGCCTTCGAGGCGCTTGAAGACTCGGGTGAAGTGGGTCATGTCCTTGAAGCCCACGTCCCGGAAGATGTCGGTGATGGTGCGGCCCTGGCGCCGGAGCAGCTCCTTGGCCCGCTCGATCCTGCGGCGGGCCAGGAACTCGCGGAAGTGCTGGCCGGTGCATTCCTTGAACTGACGGCAGAAGTGGTACTTGCTCATGCCGGCGACTCGGGCGACGTCGGCCAGGCTGAGCGTGGCGTCCAGATGCTCCTCGATGTAGCGGACCGCACGGAGGATGGCCCGCGCCCGGTGGGTGGTCTCGGGGTCGTCCCCATTGGGCTCGACGGAGGCCCCATCGACCTGCACGAACGGGTTCTGGCGGCGCTCGGCGCTCTTCCGGCGCAGGGCGAGCAAGGGGGCGATCCGCTGGTGCAGCTCCTGGTAGCTGAACGGCTTCTTCAGGTAATCGCGTGCACCGCCCCGGAAGGCGTCGACTGCCACATCCTCTGTGCCGTAACCGGTGATCAGGATGACCAGGGTGGATGGGAAGAACCGCTTGATCACGCGCAGGACGTCGGTGCCGGGATGATCGGGGAGGCGGTGGTCGAGGAAGACGAGGTCGTACGGGGTGGAGGAGATCGCCTCCAGGGCAGCGGCAGCGGTGGTCGCCGTCTGGACACGGTAGGACACTCCCAGCGCCGACGAGATCGCCTCGCCGACGCCCGGATCGTCGTCGACAACAAGGATAGAGCACGCGGTGGCCATCGGATTCCCTCCCCAAGGTTCCGAATGGCGTGAAGCGAAAGGTACGTTACACCAAGGGCCATGTGCGCGCCAGCCCGTTCTTCGCTCCCCCCTCACCGGCACGTCTCTGGCCTCTGAGGCCCCTGAATCCGCAATCGCGCAATCCGAAATCGTCTTGTCCCACAGTTCCCCCTCTCGCCTGCTCCCCTGCTGTTCCTTCCCGCCTCCCGGCTCACGTTTCACGTCTTCCGCCCAACGCCCAACACCTGTCTCTATCCCCGTCCCTGTCCAGCATGTGCATCTTGTGCTCTGTGGCGAAGAATCCGGGCCGAATCCGGCCGGGGGAATTCTAGTCGGGCCGGGGGCGAGAATCCATTGTCTCGGCCTCTGCGGTTTTCCGGATTCCAGCTTGACAGCGATCCGCAGACGGAGCATCCTTCTCCCAACACGCAACGATCAGCCAATCCGACACCCGATTCCGCAACCCAACTTTTCACACGTCCGGCTCCGACACAGAGGACGACCCGCACATGCCGTCGCTCTCGGACTTCCTCAGGCAGCTTCCGCCGGAAGAGGCTTTCAACATCACTGAGCCGGTGGATCTCGATTATTTCCCCACGGCTCTCGTGCTGGAGCTGGAGAAGCGGCAGCGGTTCCCCGTGCTCTGGCTGGAGCAGCCGCGGGGCTTCGACACGCCCGTCGTCTCCAACCTGTTCGCCGATCGCGGCCGGATCGCGCGCATGGCGGGCGTGGCGCCCGGCCAGTTCAACGCGGCCTGGCTCAAGGCCGAGGCGAATCCGATTCCCCCGCGGATCGTGCCCGCGGGTCCGGTCCAGGAGGTCGTGTTCGCCGGCTCGGAGGTGGACGCCGGGCAGCTCCCGATCAGCCGCCACTTCACGCAGGACGCGGGGCGGTACATCAGCTCGGGGATCCTGGTCTGCAAGGATCCGGACACGGGCGTCCGGAACCTGAGCTACCAGCGGATGCAGCTCAAGGCGCGGGACCGGTTCGGGGTGAGCCTCCATTCCCGCGGCCACATCTGGGAGCACCTCTCGCGCTCCGAGGCGCGGGGCAGGAACCTGGAGGTGGCCGTGGTGATCGGCGCCCACCCGGCGGTGTATCTCGCGGCGGGGGCCAAGGTGGCCATGGAGGTGGACGAGTACGACCTGGCGGGCGCGCTGCTCGGGCAGCCGGTGGACCTGGTGCGCTGTCGGACCATCGACGTGGAGGTGCCCGCCGAGGCGGAGATCGTGCTGGAAGGGGAGATCCTGGCGAACGTCCACGAGCCCGAGGGCCCGTTCGGCGAGTACACCGGCTACTCCACCGGCCGCTCGACCCAGAACGTCTTCATGGTGAAGGCCATCACGCGGCGCCAGAAGCCGATCTACCTGGACCTCATCCCCGGCTACTCTACCGAGCACCTGCTCCTGGCGCGGGTCGCCAAGGAGGCACACGTCTTCGAGCGCCTCAGGGAGATGGTGCCCACGCTCAAGGCGATCAACTACCCGAAGTCGGGCACCCACTTCCACGCCTACCTCTCCCTGAAGAAGACGGCCGAGGGGCAGGCGCGCCACGCCCTGGTGCTCCTCTTCGGGCTGGACCCCTACGTGAAGTTCGCGGTGGCCGTGGACGAGGACATCGACGTCTTCAACGAGTCGGAGGTCTTCTGGGCCCTGGCCACCCGCTTCCAGGCGGACACCGACATGTTCACGGTGCCCAAGGTCTTCTGCAACCGGCTCGATCCGTCCTCGGTGGACGGGATGTCCGCCAAGCTGGGACTCGACGCCACCGCCCCGCTCCAGTGGGACGTGGAGCGCACCACGCTCCCGCCCGAGGCTCTGGAGGCCGCTCGGAAACTCATCGCACGTCACGCGCTCTAATTAGAGGAGGATGCGCAAATGTTCTCTCGACGTCTCGCGCTGCTCACCCTCGCCGTTGTCGTCGGCCTGGGCCTGGCCTCCACCGACTTCGCCGCCGCACAGACCGCGGCCAAGACCACCAAGGTCCGCTTCCGCCTGGACTGGAAGCCCGGCGCACAGCACCTGCCGTTCTACTATGGTAAGGAGAAGGGCTACTACGCAACGGAGGGGATCGACCTGGAGATCATCTCCGGCTCCGGCTCGGCCGACTCGGTGAAGACGCTGGGCACGCGGGCCGTGGAGCTGGCGCTGGTGGATGCCCTCGTCCTCGTCCAGGCGCGCGAGCAGCAGATGCCGGTGCAGGCGATCGCGGCCTACTACCAGCGGACGCCCATCTGCCTGATCAGTCCCCAGGCCAAGCCCATCAAGACGGCCCAGGAGATGCTGGGCAAGAAGATCGGCTCCAAGAAGGGGAGCGCCACGTCGCAGGGCCTCACCCTGTTCCTCGAGGCCAACAATATCAAGCCCGAGCAGCTCCAGTTGGTGGACATCGGCTTCGGCGTGCAGCCGCTCCTGGTCGGCCAGGTGGACGCCCTGATGGGCTTCACCATGAACGAGCCGATCGAGGCCGAGGGGGCCGGGATGCCCGTGCACGAGCTGATGATCACCGACGCCGGAGTCAAGGCCTACGGCCTCACGATCTCGGCCAACGAGCGGTTCCTGAAGGAGCAGGGGGAACTCGCCAGGGGTTTCCTCAAGGCCACCAAGCGGGCCATGGAAGAGGCCACCAAGGACCAGCAGGGGGCCGTGGCCGTCCTGGCCAAGGCGGTGCCCGAGATCAACGCCGAGCGCGAGCTGAAGGTCCTCAAGCGCACGATCCCCGTCTGGAACAGCGCCGACACCAAGCCCAACGGCTTGGGGTGGCAGACCGAGGCCGGCTGGCAGCAGACGGTCCAGACGGTGACGCGCCTGAAGCTTGTCGAGAAGGCGCCCGCCGTGCAGGACCTCTTCACCACGAGCTACCTGAAGTAGGGCCGTGTCGCAGCAACTCGCGCTGGGACTCATCCCCGGACCCCCCACCGGGCCGTGCATCCGCCTGCAGGATGTGGGCGTCACCTTCCGGACGCCCCGCGCATCCGTGGAGGCCGTGGCCGATGTCTCTCTGGAGATCGGGGAGGGCGAGTTCCTGGCCCTCCTCGGGCCCACGGGCTGCGGGAAGAGCACGCTGCTCCGCGTGATCGGGGACCTCACGGTGCCCACCCGCGGCGCGGTGGAGGTGCGGGGCGGCCCCGCCCATGCGGCCCGGCAGCGAAACGAGTTCGGCTTCGTCTTCCAGGAACCCGCGCTGCTGCCCTGGCGGAGCGCCGTGGAAAACGTCCGCCTGCCGCTGGAGGTCGTGAACTATCCGCCAGAGCGCCGGACGGCGCGCTGCGAAGAGCTGCTGAAGCTGGTCGGCCTGCTCGGCTTCAAAGACGGCTACCCCCACGAGCTTTCCGGCGGCATGAAGCAGCGCGTGGCCATCGTCCGCGCCCTGGCCTGGGGCCCGTCCATCCTGATGATGGACGAGCCGTTCAGCGCCCTGGACGAGCTGACCCGCAACCGGCTGCAGGAGGACCTCCTGGGGCTTTGGGCCGTGGAGCACAAGACCATCGTCTTCGTCACCCACAACATCGGAGAGGCGGTGTACTTGGCCGACCGGGTCGTGGTCATGTCCCCGCGACCCGGTCGGATCGCCGCCGTCCTGCCCGTGGCGCTGCCGCGCCCCCGCCAGCCCGAGCTGCGGGACACGATCGAGTTCCTCGAGCACGTGCACGCGGCGCGGGAGGCCCTGGGATCATGAGCGAGCCCGACGTTCCCGCCGTCCAGGAGGCCTCGCTGTGGGAGCGGGCGCTGCCGCCGGTCATCTTCCTGGTGGTGGCCCTGTTCCTCTGGGAGGGGGCCGTCCGCTGGCTCGCCATCCCCAAGTGGCTCCTGCCGGCCCCTTCGGCCATCGTGGAGCGGTTCTTCAAGCTCCGGAATCTCTGGTTGCACACCGGCCTGACGGTGATGGAGGCGGCCTCCGGCTTCACGCTGTCGGCCGTGCTGGGGATCGCTCTCGCCGCCGGGATCGCCCACTCGCGCTTTCTGGAGCGCGGGGTCTTCCCCTACGTGGTCGTCTCCAACGCCATCCCCATCATCGCCATCATCCCGCTGCTCACCATCTGGTTCGGCTTCGGGTATGCTCCGAAGATCATGATCGCCGCCATCATCAGCTTCTTCCCCATCGTGACCAACACCACTCGTGGCTTCAAGTCGGCGGACCCCCGGATGTTGGACTTCATGCGCTCGATCAACGCGACGCGCTGGCAGGTCTTCACCAAGGTCCAGTTCCCGAGCGCGCTCCCGTTCATCTTCGCGGCCTTCCGCATCGCCTCCTCGCTCTCCCTGGTGGGCGCCGTGGTGGCGGAGTTCTACGGGTCGGACCGGGGTCTCGGGTATCTCGTGATCACCTCGGCCACCCAGCTCCAGACCGACCTCCTCTTCGTCTCCATCGCCGTGCTGGCGGTCCTCGGCGTGAGCTGCTTCACCCTCTTCGGGCGGGTGGAGCGGGCCTACAGCGCCTGGCAGGCGGAGCAGGGGTACCAGCGGTGACCCCTGGCCGCACGCTCTTCCGGGACGTCCTGCTGGTGCCGAGCACGCCGGACGGGGCCCGGCCATTCGTGGGGTGGCTCCGCACCGCGGGGCAGCGCATCGCCGCGCTGGGCCCGGGAACGCCGCCGGCCGGAGACGATGACCACGTCATCGACGCACCTGAACGGGTCCTGATCCCCGGTCTCGTGAGCGCCCACGCCCACTCGCACAGCACCCTCACCCGTGGCAGCGCCGAGGGCCTTCCGCTGGAGCAGTGGCTGCGCGTGCTCGAATCCGAGCAGTCCCGTCTCACGGAAGAACAGGCCTACCACGCGGCGCTCGCGACCTACTGCGAGGTCCTCCTCTCGGGCACGGCCAGCATCGTGGACATGTGCCTCTTCCCGGCCGCGGCCATGCGGGCGGCGCGCGAGGTGGGGATTCGCGCCGTCGTGGTGCCGTATGTGGCGGACACCAAGCCGTTCACACCGAAACTGGAACTGACCGAGCGGTTGCTGGCCGAGGGTGCACACGACGGGGGCCGCGTGCGGACGTGGGTCGGGCTGCACGACCTGGAGAGTTGCAGCGACGATCAGGTGCGGGCGGGAGTCGCGCTGGCCATCCGGTACGGCGTGGGCCTGCACCTGCACTGCGCGGAGACGCGGTTTTCGGTCGAGAGGACGGTGCGGCGGACGGGGCGGCATCCGGTGGCCCACCTGGCCCACCTGGGGGCCCTCAGCGAGCGCACGCTCCTGGCGCATTGCGTCTGGGTGGACGAGGCGGAGCGGCGGACGCTCCGCGGGGCCGGCGTCCACGTCACGCACTGCCCCCAGGCGAACCTCAAGCTGGGCTCCGGCATCGCCCCGGTGCCGGAACTCCTGGCGACCGGCGTCAACGTGGCCCTGGGGACCGACGGGGCCAAGGCGAACAACAGCCTCGACATGTTCGAGGTCATGAAGTTCGCCTCGCTGATCCAGAAGGGGAGCCGTCAGGATCCCGCCGTCCTGCCTCCCGAGCAGGTGCTGGCCATGGCCACGCGAAACGGCGCGGGGGCGCTGGGGATTCCCGCGGGTACCCTCGCGCCTGGAATGCTCGCCGACCTCACACTGGTGCGCCTGGACCGCTTCCACCTCCAGCCCGCTTCACCCGAGACCATCGTGACCAACCTCGTCCACGCCGCCCGCGGTTCCGACGTGGACCTGGTCATGGTGGACGGCAAGATCATCGTCGCGGGCGGCGCCGTCCAGACGGTTGACGCGCCCGCCATCCGCACCCGCGCCGCCGCCATCGGCGCCTCTCTCCTT
>JBGPQZ010000099.1:0-9945 GCA_041489335.1 Methylomirabilia bacterium | reverse complement strand
GGGATCCCGTCGAACAATATTCCGTGATCGACGAGCGTCGGGGAGGAAATCCCGGTGATCCCCACGACGCCTAATTCTTCCTCGAATTCCGGATCATCGATGTCCCGGAAGGAAACATCGGTATTTTTGCAGATCCCGGCGCTCAGGCCCGTGATTCCATTTCTCATCAAGAATCTGAACCTGGCATTCCCATCTTCGGCGGTCCCAAAACCGCTCTCCTGCCTCATCGTCCACAAGCTCCCCTTCGGCTTCCCCGGCGACCCCGTCCTGGAAGCCCGCCTGGAATACCTCCAGCAGTGCGGGGGCGATCCGTTTTGGGACTACCAGGTGCCCTCGGCCATCATCAGCTTGCGGCAGGGGCTGGGCCGCCTGATCCGGAGCGGTCAGGACCGCGGGGCCCTCTGCATCCTGGACAACCGGCTGCTTACCAAGGGCTACGGCCGGGCCTTCCTGGGGAGCCTTCCGCCCTGCCCCCTGACGAGCGACCGGGAAGAGCTTCGAGGATTCTTTGGCACCCAGGCTATCAGGCGATCAGGCAGCCAAGAGTTCCCGCCCCGTTACCCCCGGCAATCTTCCTGATCGCCGAGTTGCCAAGTTGCCGGATTGCCAGAAGCGGAGCGACAATGGGTGTTTTGCTGCTCTTCGTGGATGGGCTGGGACTCGGCGATCCTGACCTCGACAAGAACCCGGTCGCCCGGGCCCGCCTGGCGCGTCTGCGCCTGTTCCGCGACCATCCCTCCCCAGACTCGTCGGCCATCCTGGTCCCCACGGATGCCTGCATGGGCGTCCCGGGCCTCCCGCAGAGTGCCACCGGCCAGACCTCCATCCTGGCGGGCGTGAACGCCCCCGCCGTCGTCGGCCGGCACATCAACGGGTACTGCACCCAGGCACTGGCGGCCCTCCTGGACGGCCACTCGCTCTTCAGCCGCGTGGAGCGAGGCGGCGGCCGGGCTACCTTTGCCAACGCGTATACACCGGGATACCTGCAGAAGCTTCCTCGCTTCCTCTCGGTGACCACGATCGCCACGCGTCAGGCGGGCTTGCGATTCCGGACGATGGAGGATCTGGCGCGTGGCGAGGCGGTCTTCCACGACTTCACGAATCGGCTCTTGCCCGAGCGGGGCTGCTACCTTCCCCCCATCACGCCGGACGAAGCGGGCCGACGCCTGGCCCGGCTGGCGCAGGCCCACACGTTCACCATGTACGAGCACTTCCTGACCGACCTCGCCGGCCACGCCCAGGACATGGACCGCGCCGTGACTGTCCTGGAAGAGCTGGAGACCTTCGTCGGGTCGGTCCTCCTGCAGACGGACCTCTCGACACATCTCGTCATCCTCACCAGCGATCACGGCAACCTGGAGGACCTGTCCACGAACCGGCACACCCAACGCCCCGTGCCCACCCTCCTCTGGGGAAAGGGCGCCTCCGAGTTGGCCCCGCGCATCGGGACCCTGGCGGATATCGCGCCGGCTATCTTGCGGCACCTGGGTGTGGTATACTGTTTGTAAGCAGGGGCCACCCCGACCCCGGAGATCACGATGCGACCTGCCCGAACAGCATCTCAGCTTTCGTTTGCCAGGTTCCTCCTGGCCATTGGAGTCCTCGGTCTGCTCCTCACCCCGCAGCTCGCCTTCGCCCGCCAGGTGAACGTCATCCGGGTCGAGAGCGTGATCTCGCCCAGCGCCGCCGACTACATCGTCACCGCCATCAAGCAGACGGAGAAGGACAAGGCGGCCGCGCTCGTGATCGAACTGGACACGCCCGGCGGCCTGGACACCTCCATGCGGGTGATTATCAAGGAGATGCTGGCCGCCGAACGCCCCATCGTCGTCTACGTCGCGCCCAGCGGGGCCCGCGCCGCCTCGGCCGGGGCCTTCATCACGATGGCGGCCCACATCGCGGCCATGGCTCCCGGCACCAACATCGGGGCCGCCGCGCCCGTGGCCATGGGCGGCCAGATGGACAAGACGATGGAGAAGAAGGTCACCAACGATGCCGCGGCTTACATACGGACCATCGCCGAGAAGCGGGGGCGGCCCATCGATCTGGCCGAGGAATGGGTGAGGAAGGCCACGGCCAAGACCGAGACCGAGGCGTTGAAGGCCAAGCTCATCGACGTCGTCAGCCCCAAGTTGGACGATCTGCTCCAGAGCATCGACGGCCGGGTTGTCACCACGGCCGCCGGAAAGGTCAAGATCGAGACGAAGGGTGCGACGGTCAATCGCAGCGAGATGAACCTCCGAGAGAAGATCCTGAGGATCGTCACCGACCCGACCATCGCCTACCTCCTCTTGTTGCTCGGACTGGCCGGCCTCTACTTCGAATTTAGCACGCCCGGCGCCATCCTGCCCGGCGTCCTGGGCGGGATCTGCCTGATCCTGGCCCTCTACGCCTTCCAGCAACTGCCCATCAACTACGCCGGGGTGCTCCTCATCCTCCTGGCCATCGTGATGTTCATCGCCGAGATCAAGGTGATCTCCCACGGCATCCTGACCCTCGGGGGCATCGCCGCGTTGATCATGGGCTCCATGATGCTGATCGACAGCTCCGTGCCCGGCATGCGAATCCCGCTGACCGCCATCCTCCTCACCACCGGGGCCACGGCCGGGTTTTTCCTCTTCGTGGTGGGAGCCGGAATCAAGGCGTTGCAGCGGAAGACGACCACCGGGTCGGAGGGCATCATCGGTGAGGTGGGCGTGGTGCGCAGTCGGCTGGCGCCGCGGGGGCAGGTCTTCCTCTGCGGGGAACTGTGGAACGCCGAGAGCGAAGAGCCCGTGGAGGCTGGGGATTCCGTACGGGTGACGAAGGTCGAAGGACTGACTCTAAAGGTGGTCTCGGTCCAGCACGTAATGGCGGCGCCTGACCCTCTTGCGCCGGGGAGGTAGGCATGGGCAACATCATCCCGTTCGCGTTCGTCCCGACAATCTTCCTCATCGTGATCCTCCTGTACATCTTCTCGAGCTCGGTCAAGGTGTTAAGGGAGTACGAGCGGGCGGTCGTCTTCCGCCTGGGGCGCATCTCCAAGGCGCTGCTCAACCCCGGCGGGAACGGCAACGGCCCTGGGCTCCTCCTGCTCATCCCGGTCATCGACAAGATGGTCAAGATCAGTCTGCGCACGGTGGCCATGGATGTCCCCTCTCAGGACACCATCACCAAGGACAACGTCTCCCTCAAGGTGAACGCCGTCATCTACTTCCGGGTGATGGATCCGGAGCGGGCCGTGGTCGCGGTGGAGGACTACCTCTTCGCCACCTCGCAGATCGCCCAGACCACCCTGCGGAGCGTCCTGGGCCAGTCCGAGCTGGATGAACTCCTCTCGGAGCGGGACAAGATCAACAAGAAGCTGCAGCTCATCATTGACGAGCACACCGAGCCCTGGGGAATCAAGGTAAGCGCCGTCGAGGTGAAGTTCATCGATCTCCCGCAGGAGATGCAGCGCGCCATGGCCCGCCAGGCCGAGGCCGAGCGCGAGAAGCGGGCCAAGATCATCCACGCGGAGGGCGAGCTGCTGGCCTCCGAGAAGCTCTCGCAGGCGGCCAAGATCATCTCCTCCGAGCCGGCGACCATTCAGCTTCGCTACCTGCAGACCCTGACGGAGATCGGAATGGAGAAGAATTCCACGATCATCTTCCCGCTCCCCATCGATCTGTTGAAGGCGTTCATGAGCGATAAGAAGTCGGCCTGACGACCGGAAGCGGGGGATCGGTTCGGCGCGGCGTCAGGACGGGTGGTCTTGGCGCCGCGTGGTTTTTTGGGCAGAGGCCCTGGGCGAGGGGCGGCATGCCAGCCTACGCGAATCTGGCGGGGGTTGAGGTCGGCGACAGGCTCCCCGTCCGCCTCGTCGGCGCGATCAATGTGAGTCCGGAATCCTTCTACAAGGGCTCCGTCGCGGCGACCGAGTACGCCCTGTGGCAACGCGCGGAAGCGATGGTGGCCGAGGGCGCCGACATTCTGGATATCGGTGCCTTGTCCACCGCGCCCTACCTCGCGACCGAGATCACCGAGGCGGAAGAGGCCCGGCGGCTCGTCTGGGCCCTCGGGGTCCTGCGCAAAGGCGTCAGCGTCCCGATCTCGGCCGATACCAGGCGAAGCCGGGTGGCGCTGGCGGCACTAGAGGCTGGGGCCCAGGTGGTGAACGACGTGAGCGGGCTCCGCCAAGATCCGGCCATGGCCAGGGTGATTGCGGAGCATGCGATTGGCGCAATCCTCATGGCCTTCGAGACGACTCCGGGTGCCGCCGATCCCCCGCGCGCCGTGCAGGAGCTGCTTGGGGAGAGCCTTTCCCTGGCCGCCGCGGGCGGTATCCCTCTGGATCAGGTGGTCGTAGACCCCGGAATCGGCTTCTTCCGTCGGGGGGCCGTCTCCTGGGAGGTCTGGGACTGCGAGGTTCTGCGACGTCTGGCGGAGCTCAAGGCACTCAACCGGCCTATTCTGGTCGGCCTCTCGCGCAAGTCTTTCATTGGGAAGATCCTGCAGAAGGAGGATCCGTCGGATCGTCTGGCGGGCTCCCTAGCGGCGACCGCGATCGCCGTCGCGAACGGCGCCCACCTGATCCGGACGCACGACGTGGGGGCGACCCGGGACGCCATCCGTATGGCCGAGGCTCTGCGAGCGCCGTAGCCTCGGGCGCGGCGAGGAGATCCTTGGCAGATGCTGCGGGCTGAGGAGCTGCTGGCCCTGTTGGAACGGCTGGCCGAGCAACTGGAAATCCCGGTGAGCTATGCGGCCCTTGCGACGGAGGAGCTGCCGGGGCGCGGGGGTCTATGCGTCCTGCGCGGAGAGCGGCGGATCATCCTCGAACGCACCCTGAGCACTCGAGAAAAGGCCCACCTCCTCGCCGCGGGGCTTGCGCACTTCGACCTCGAGAACGTCTTCCTCCTTCCCGCGATCCGCGATGCCATTGAAGAGGCCCGGCAGCAGCACAGCCTTCCACCTCTTCCCCGCGAATAATCACGCCGCCCCCCGCAGGTCCCGCTCCATCACCCCGCGAAATGCCGGAAGAGGAAGTCCGCTTGAATAGGTGAGAGATCGAACCGGCGGCACGCCTCATCTATCAGCGTTGCCAGGTTCGCTTTCGGGTCGTCCTGCCGCCTCTGGCTGATCCACTCGATGGCCTTCTTCAGTCCGATCTCCAGTTGCATCCCAGGCCCCTCCCGCCCCAAGACCCAGCCCGATTACAGAGATCGGACAATCCGTGGGTGCAGTATACGACCGCGAATATCGGGACACAATACGGATTCTCTTCCTGATTTACTTGGTCATTTGGAGCCGATTCGACCCAGAGAATTATACACAACTAGTTGTTTTTAAAGTGATACCAGGCCTAATCAGAATCGATAAAATTATTGCTTGACTGTTCTCGGCTCATATTATATAAATAAACACGCTAAGGATAAGGATACAGGAGTTAGCGGGTCGGTCCGAACAAGGAAGGGCACGGTTAGCCCGGCTTGGAAGATCGCCAGGGCAACCGAATAGAAAAGGAGGAGACTTCAATGATGATGGTAACCAAGTGGCAGCCGCGGTACTCGACGACCATGAAGGCCTGGGATCCTTTTGCGGAACTCGCCGGTTTCCGCCGGTTCTTCGACCAGCCCTTGACGGAGAGGTCTACTCAGCCATTAAGCCTGGTCGGGACCGATGGGGAGTGGCGTCCCCTGATGGATGTGTTCGAGACCAAGGACAGTGTCGTGGTCAAGCTGGAGGTCCCCGGCATCAAGCAGGAAGACGTCCAGATCTCCGTCGAAGACAACACCCTGACGGTGAGCGGGGAGAGGAAGCACGAGGCCGAGGTGAACGAGGAAGGGTACCATCGCATGGAGCGCGCGCATGGCAGCTTCCAGCGCAGCGTCCTGCTGCCGCCCATGGTGGATGCCGACCGGGCGAAGGCCACCTACCAGAACGGCGTCCTCGAGATCCAGCTCCCGAAGAAGGAAGAGGCCAAGCCGAAGACCATCAAGGTCGAGGCCGCCTGATCCACTCGCCTCTCCGGATGGGGGCTGTTGACATAGAGGGAAGGAGGCTTGCCTCCTTCCCTCTCTTCGTTCCTGGCCGCCCCAGTACTCCCCGCGGAATCCTCTTTCCGGGCCCACCCCGCTCGCGCTAGAATCTTGGCGCAATGGAGAGGCGGCAACCACCCACAAGGAGGGCGTCATGGCGGACACCAGGGAGATGGTCTTCAGCGTGACCGGGATGACCTGAGGGGGCTGCGAGAGAGAAGTCAAACAAGCCTTGGAGAGGCTTGCAGGCGTCAAGGTTGCTTCGGCCGATCGTCTGAAGAAAGAAGCCCGTGTCACCGTCGAGGGGGCAGGCCCCTCGCCGGACCAGATGGTCGCCGCCATCCAGGGTGCAGGGAGGTTTCAGGCCAAGCGAGCGGGGTGAAGCACCCCAGGATTGGCACGCGCCGTCGCAATGACCACTTCCAGCAGAATGACTAATGGTCATTGATTTATCCGGCGAGCATCCCCCGGACGATGGCGTCCACCGCCGCCTCCTCGCCCAGGCCGCGGGCCATGAGCGTTTCCAACTCCTTCCGGTTCACGGTCCCGATCGCCGCCTCGTGCGTGACCTGAGCCTGGGGATCCGTGACCCGCACGATGGGAATGGCGCTGGCCACGGCCCGGTCCCGCACGATCTCCACGCAATCAATATGGCCACGCGTCTCCGGCGCGTTCCCTTCGGTGGTCCCGATCACCTCGCCGCGCGCATCCCCCGCCAGCGCCAGCCGGGCTTTGGCGAGGCCGCGGGCGGCGGTCCCGTTGAGCCGGATGGTCTCGGCCACCTTGATGCGGTCCTGGCCGGAGCCCAGGATGCGTGTGGTCAGCTCCGCGATCCCGTTCTCGGCCACGTCCACCACGTAGTCCAGCGACACGGTGCCCGCGCGCCCTTTGATCAGGTTGAACGTGGTCACGAACTGCCCACCCTCCTCGACGACCACGCGGGCGGTCGGCAGGACCTCCACGCCGCCGGCGGGTCCGTGGAAGTGGGTCTCCGTGTACCGCAGGACCGCCCCTCTCCCAATGCGCATGGTGGCGTCCATGACGTGGCGCACCTCCACCGCGTTCGGGAACGTGCAGTGGGCCTGGAACGTCACATCGGCATCCTCGCCGACATCGTATGACGCCGTGATCTCCTGGAGACCGCGCTCTGGCAAGACGCCGAAGCAGAGATGCACCGGCGTGGCCAGGCGCGTCCGGGGCAGCACGCGGATGGAGGCCTTCACGCCGTTCGGCTGCTCTTCGGCAGCAAACTCGACACCGGGCACGGCGTGGGCGCTGAGGACCTTGTTTCCGCTGATGACGACGCTGGCCACCGTGGGCAGCACCAGGAACTGGGGGTCCCCACCCGCCTGGGAATAGGCATCCGCCATGGCCTCGAAATGGCTCATGCCCGGCCCCCCTTTTCGTTTGCTTCCTCGGAAAGCCCGGGCCGATCGGGTCCCATCCGCCCGAGCAGCGCGTCACACGGCCGGCAGCGGCTCCGGTAGTGCTCGCGGACGCTCTGGGGCTCGCCAGTCTGCGTGATCGCCCCCTCGCACATGAGAGAGGCGGTGTCGCACGCCTCGGCCAACTCGTCGCGGTGGGTGATTACCAGGGTCGCCGTCCCCTCCCCGGCCATGCGGCGAATCAGGGCGGTGATGTCCCCGAGCGACAGGACGTCGATCCCCGAATCCGGCTCGTCCAGGATCGCCAGCTTGGGCTGCATGGCGTACACCGCGGCCAACTCGATCCGCTTGCGCTCCCCGCCCGACAGGCTGCTGTCCAGCGTCCGGCGGATGTAGCGGGCCGGTGGGAGGCCGACCGCTTCCAGGGCCGCCACCATCCGGTTTTCCCGGCGCTCTCGCATCCCGGCCGCCAGGTACTGCTCCACCGTCAGGCCTTCGATCCGTGCCGGCTCCTGCCAGGCCAACGTGAGCCCCAGCCGCGCCCGCTCCGTGATCGTCAAGCCGTTGAGGTCTTTCCCGTCAAAGCCGATCGTACCGGATTCTGGCGCGTACCCGGTACAGCCCATCAGGGCATAGGCCAGGCTACTCTTGCCCGAGCCGTTCAGGCCGAGCAGCGCGTGCACCTCGCCCTGACGCACGCCCAGCGTCACCCCGCGCAGGACCTCCCGGCTGGCCCGCCGCAGTCGCAGGTTCTCCACATCCAACAGCACAGCCTTGTGTGTCATCCGTCCACCCACTCAGGAAGTCGGGTTACCACCTATCGCCCGGGCAACTTCGTCCCCGCCTCAACGGAAACGTGGGCACAAGATCTTCTTGTGCATCTTCGCCAATTCCGAGCCAGGGAGCAACTATCTTGTAACAATTGTCTACGGGGCGCAGCAAACCCAACTCGACCCACGAGCCCGGATCGAAGCCCATCGCCCGCGACACTTCTGCGGGGATCTTCAGGTTTCCTTCCACATCCACTTGGGCGTACCTGTGCGTCACGAGTCTACCTCGGGATCCTATGGTGTCCGAATCATGGCACGGGATTCACGACCTGTCCATCGTTCGTCCGACGCCCTTCACCCCATTCGCATGGTTCAGCGTCCCCTGCGCGCACCGGACGCGCCCTAGCTGGATTGTCGTGTGCTCGATGTGGAACCGGTCCCGCAGGACGGCCTTGAGACCCGCCTGCTGCGGGGCCGCCTCGGCCCAACTGGCGCCATCCACGGTCACGTGGACGCTCAGGGCGACGGCGCCCACAGGAAGCGGCCCTCCAGGCGCGAGTCGTCATGGTTCAGAACGAATTGTCGTGGTGTGGCTGTACTTGCGACGTTCACCGGCCGCTCCTTTACAGCAGTCCCCAGACGATTTTCAGCGCGATTCCCCAGAGGAGGATCCCGATCACCCGCTTGAGTTGGGCTCCCGACAGCTTGAACCGGGCCAGCCAGGACCCCGCCAGCGCCCCCACCACCGCGGCGATTCCGGTGACCGTCAGGAAGGCTGGGTGCAGGCCGCCCAACGAGACGTGTCCGAGGAACCCGGCCGCCGAGGCGAAGACCACGACGAACCCCGTGGTCCCTGCGGCCACCTTGGGATCATACCCCAGCCAGGTCAGCACCGGGACGATGAAGTTCCCACCCCCAACTCCCAGGAGGCCCCCGAGATAGCCGGCCAGCCCGCCGACCCCGGCCCCGAGGGCGGCCTCTTTGGCTCCGCCCTGGCTGCTCGCCGGCCACGGCACCGGCCGGTAGAACAGCATCATGGCCCCCGCGAAGACCAGGAAGCCCGCGAACAGCCAGAGCAGGGTATTCCGTGGCACATACTGGCTGCTCCACGCCCCGAGCGGCGACAGGATGACGGCAGTAATGAGGATGGGCACGGCGGCCCGGAACCGGACCAGTCCGCCCTGGATGAACACCGCCGAGGCGAACGCCAGGCTGATGGCATTTAGCAGGAGCGCCGTCGCCATGGCCTCGCGCAGGGGCACCCCCATCCAGTAGAAGAAGGGGACGAAGAGAAACGCGGCCCCCAGCCCCGCCATGGAGAGGAGGGCGGAGAAGACGACCACCACCAGGCTCGCCAGCAGCAAGAACATCACGCCTCCCCTCTCACGGGCAGTACACTGGCGCCGGGTCCGCCCCCTCGGCATCCATGATCGTCTGCGCGGCGTCAGCGCCGCCCGATCCCTTCGATCTCGGCGGCCCGAACGACCGCCGCCTGCCGCCGGCCAATAGCATGAAGGCCGCCGGCCAGGAGGACCAGAAATCCTGCCAGGTACCCCGTTAGGAGGGCTGGGCTGGCACCGTCCACCCACGCCCCGTACATGAGGCCCGAGAGCGTGCTGAAGAGGGCCACCCAGGCCACGTAGATCCACGCCTTGACGCGACCGATAATGCTGGCCGTGATGAGAATGCTTTGCAGGCTGAGTTCCGGGTCCGCCATGAGATAGGCAATGAGCGGCCCGCGATGCATCCCGAGCGAGAGGAACATCTTGGCGATGGGCACCTCGACCAGTG
>JBGPQZ010000098.1:0-9947 GCA_041489335.1 Methylomirabilia bacterium | reverse complement strand
CCTGCCGGGCAAGCGCGCCCCGCAGAAGGCGATTACACCGGCCGAACCGTCGCTCCGGCCGCCGCCGGTGAGCGACCGGGAGCGCGTCCGCCCGAGCCCGGTGGCGCCGCCCGCGCCGCTGACGCCCGCGGCCCCGCTCACCCCGGCGGCCCCCGTGGCCCCCGCACCGCCCGTGGCCTCGGCGAGCGTCGGAGCGGGCGGTGGCGGGAGCAGCGCCGGCGCGGGAGCCAGCAAGGAGAGCGGGGTCGAGGTGGCCGGCGGGGAAGGGGGCGGCGGGACCACGCTCGCCTATTACCTCACCCTCGTGGACCGTAAGATCCAGGACAACTGGGTTCCGGTCGGCGGTGGGACGTCGCCCGAGAGCGTGGTCGTGGTCCGGTTCCGGGTCCTCCGATCCGGGCAGGTGCGAGATGTCGAGCTGGACGCGAGCTCGGGGAATGCGAGCCTCGACGCCTCGGCGCTGCGGGCCGTGCGGGCGAGCCTGCCGCTGCCGCCGTTTCCCAATCTCCTCACCGAGCCCTTCCTGAACCTCCGATATCGTTTTGTGATGGAGCGTGGATGATGCGCCTACGATTGTGGATCGCTTTGGGGGCGATCTTCTGTGTCACGTTCGGCATGGGGCCCGACGCGCGGGCGCAGGTGATCGAGCGCGAGCTGCGCGAGCGGATGGTCCCCAAGTTCACCATCGCCATCGTCGGCTTCGCCCCCTTCAGCATGAACGGGGAGGACCTGGGCAAGCTCGGGAGCACGGTGCTGACCGCCGATCTCCGGTTCAGCACGGTCTTCGACGTGATGGAGGGGACCATCCTCCCCTTCGAGCCCACCTCGGTGCAGCTGGATCAGGAGCGCACCCTCTTGCCGGGACTCGCTGCCCTGAAGATCCAGCACCTGGCGGTGGGGCAGGTCTCCAGCCGGGGGCGCGAGGCGGTGGTGGAGGGGCGCCTGTTCGACGTGACCTCGGGGAACATGATCTTCGGCAAGCGCTACGTGGGGGACGCCAAGTTCTTCCGCCTGATCATCCACCGCTTCGCCGACGACATCGTCTTCAACCTCACCGGAGAGAAGGGGGTCGCTCAAACGCAGATTGCCTTCGTCTCCACCGTCAGCCGGACGAGCAAGGAGCTCTTCGTGATGGACTACGACGGGGCCAACCCCTCGGCCATCACGGGAAACCAGTCGCTCAACATGTCCCCGCGCTGGTCGCCGGATGGGCGCCAGATCGCCTATACCTCCTACCAGCGAGATCCGAAGACCCAAAAGGAGAATCCAAACCTGGTCCTCCTGAACTGGGACAGCGGCCGGCGAACGGTCCTCTCGGCTCAATCGGGCCTGAACGTCACGCCGGCCTGGTCACCCGACGGCCAGTGGCTGGCCTTGGCCATGAGCGCCGGCGGCGGGACGAACCTCTTTCTCCTCCCCAAGGGCGGGGGGACGCCGCGACCGCTCACGACCGGCCCGGCCATCTCGGTGTCACCGTCCTTCTCGCCGAACGGGCGGCAGATCGCCTTCAACTCCGATCGCGGCGGCACCCCCCAGGTCTACCTCATGGATGTGGACGGCACGAACCTGCGCCGGCTCACCTTCCAGGGGAACTACAACGCGTCCCCGCGCTGGTCCCCGCGCGGGGAGAAGATCGCCTTCATGTGCCGCCTGGCCGGCAATCAGATCTGTCTGATCAATCCCGACGGGAGCGGCCTCGCGCAGCTCACCTCGCTGGGAAGCAATGAGGAGCCTGCCTGGTCCCCGGATGGGCGGCACCTCGCGTTCAGCTCCACGCGGATGGGGCACCGGGACATCTTCGTCATGCATGCGGATGGGACGGAGCAGCGGCGGCTCACGAACAACGGGCGAGAGAATTCTCTGCCGGACTGGTCGCCGTAAGCCGGTCGGGCGGCGGGGCGCGTGCTGGGGTACAGAGTCGGCCTGGAGTCAACCTCGTGCGGAGTCGGCGGCGCGCAGAACGCGGCGGGCGGGCGACTCCCGGAGAACCACGGGAGGGAGAGCGCCGGTGGTGACGAACGAGAAGCGACGAACGAGCTGGCGAGTGTGCACGCTGCTGGTCGGCCTCGCGGTGCTGGGGACCGGCTGCGTGAGCACGGACGAGATCGAGGCGATCCGCCGGGACCAACTCGCCCTGCGGCGGGAGGTAGCGGGCATCGCCAGGACCAACGAGGGGTCCCGTGAGTTCACCGAGGAACGGTTGCGGAAGCTGGAGACCGACTTTCGGGGCCGATTCGAGACGACCACCAAGGAGAGCGAGGGGTCCCGCGTGGCCCTGAACCAGCGCCTGGAGGAGTTGACGACGGAGACGCGCTTCGTGCAGGGCAAGCTCGAGGAGAACGCGTCGGTCCTGCGCGACCTCCAGAACCGAATCGATGAGGTCGACAACCAGGTACGGCAGACGGGCCGCCGCGTGGACGGGCTGGATCAGCAGACGAAGCTCCTCGGTCAGCAGGTGCGGACGATCGAGCAGCAGGTGCGTTCCATCAACCAGCCGGCCGCCGCTCCGGTCCCGGTTCCAGCACCGGCGACGGTGCCGCCGGCCGCCATGCCCGGTCAGCCCCCGGCGGTCCCGCCGATGCCCGGGCAGCCTGCGGTGGGCCAGCCAGCCGTGCCCGTCGCCCCGGCCCCGTCGGCTCCCGCCGCGGTACCGGGCGTCCCCCCGGCGGTCGCGACACCGGCCCCTCCGCCGCCCGCGGTCCAGCCGCCGGCCCCGGCCCCCGCCCCGCCCCCGGCCCCTGCGCGGCCGGCGCAGGTGCTCCTGCCGCCCGAGGAGGTGTACAAGGCGGCGCTGAGCGACTACACCAAAGGGGATTACGACCTCGCCATCCAGGGCTTCCGGACGTACCTGAAGAACTATCCGCGGACCGGCCTCGCCAGCAACGCCCAGTACTGGCTGGGCGAATGCTACTACAGCCAGAAGAACTACGCCCAGGCCATCGAAGAGTTCGAGGTGGTCATCAGCGAGTTCCCCGACAGCCCGAAGGTTCCCAGCGCCCTCTTCAAGCAGGGAGATGCGTACCAGCAGGCCGGTGACAGCAAACAGGCCGCGACGGTCTTGTGCGAGCTGATCGCCAAGCACGGCAAGACGCGGGAGGCGCGGCTGGCGCGGGAGAAGAACGTCCGCTGCCGCTAGGCGCTTCTCGGGCGCTCCAGCCACAGAACGGCCCGCCTCGATGCTTCCTCGGGGCGGGCCGTTGGTTCTTGCGATCCTGCGGGCGCCGCAGGGCTACGGCGAGAGGCGGAGGGTCAGCTCGTCCACCTGCTTCTTGAACATTTCCTCGCCGGCCAGCTTGCGCTTGACCTTCTGGCAGGCGTGGATCACGGTGGAGTGATCCTTTCCGCCGAACCCCTCGCCGATGTCCGGGAGCGAGGCCTTGACGATCTCGCGACACAGATACATGGCGACCTGGCGCGGCAGGACGATGGACTTGTTTCGGCCGCGCGAGCGCAGGTCGTCCACGCGCACCCCGAAGAACTCGGCCACGGCCTTCTGAATGCCGGAGATGGTCGGCAGCCGCTGCTGCTCGGCCGACAGCTCCTTCAGGACCTCCTGGGCCAGTTCCAGGGTGATCTCCCGGTGGGTGAACGAGGCCTGGGCGGCCAGGCGTACCAGGGATCCCTCCAGCTCGCGGATGCTGGACTTCACGTGCTTCGCGATGAACAGGGACACCTCGTCCGGCAGCCGCACGCCCTGGGCCTGCGCCTTCTTCCTGAGGATGGCCGCCTTGGTCTCGAGATCGGGCGGCTGGATGTCCGCGATCAGTCCCCACGCGAACCGGGAGCGCAGCCGCTCCTCCAGGGTAGGGATCTCGCGCGGGACGCGATCCGAGCTGATCACGATCTGCTTGGAGGAGTCGTACAGGTCGTTGAACGTGTGGAAGAATTCCTCCTGGGTGCGCTCCTTGCCCGCGATGAACTGGATGTCGTCGATGAGCAGGAGATCCAGGCTGCGGTATCGGTTTCGAAACTCCACGGTGGCATCGAAGCGGATCGCGTTGATGAGGTCGTTGGTGAACTTCTCGGATGAGACGTAGGAAAGCTTGAGCCGGGGGTCCCGCTGGCGCGCGTGATGGCCGATGGCGTGGAGAAGGTGGGTCTTCCCCAAGCCAACACCCCCGTAGATGAAGAGGGGGTTGTAGGTCTTGGCCAGTTGGTCCGCCACGGCCATGCAGGCGGCGTGGGCGAACTGGTTGCTCGTTCCCACGACGAAGGAGTCGAACGTGTAACGGGGATTCAACTGGGCTCCGCCCTCGCGCAGGCGCCGCGTGGTCCGGCGCTCGCCCGGCTCCTCGTGGGGCAAGCCGCCGGCCAGGGCCTCTTTCTCCGGCAGGGCCAGGCGAATCTCCACCTTCTTGAACAGGAGATCCTCGAGGGTGGAGCGGAGATGGCCGAGGTAATGCTCCTCGAACCATTCCTTGAAAAACCGGTTCGGCAGCAGAACCTGGATCCGGTTCTCTTCGATGCTCCCCAGGCTCAACGGACGAAACCACGCCTCGAAACTCTGCCGGCTCACACGATTCCGAATGACGGCCAGGGCCTCTTCCCAGACTTCATGCAGGTTGTTCGACGGCTCCGTGCCTTTCATCCACAGTCCTCCTGGTCACTTATCCACAAGCCATCCAATCTGCTAACTTATTGGAATTCTTGAATCAAACTCTCAGCCAGGGCGGCCGGAACGCCGCCAGAGCGAGCCAGAGGTTATCCACAGGGTTTTCCACAGATGTGGATAACCGGAAGTCCTCGTTTTCTGCGCATCTGCGGGAATTGTCCCCAGAAGGGCCACGAGCCGGACACGTGAGACTGTATGGAACATATTGAAAATAAACATTTTGTTGGCGTTCTGGCCATTTGAGAGGTCCCCTTTTAGCGCGAGGGGCGGGCGGTGTCAAGCCTATTTTTTTAGATTTTTTTAGAAAGCCGAACGGGGAATCCGGGGCGTGACGAACTCAGGCGATTCCAGGCAGTTTCGGTCAGGGGCCATCGCTCGTTGACGCGGATGCTCTGCTCCCCGCATCCCGTCGCCTCGCGCCTTCGGGGCGCGGTCCCGCACGGGGGTGCGGATCGGCGTTCGCCGTGGTGTCGTTTCCCCATTTTCCTTGACACCGTCTTTCGCCGTGGCATAGAGTGCCTTCTCTCGATACTATACTGTGAGGTCACGCGAATGGACTCGGAGATGCGCAGGGTGCGGTCGTTGATGGTTGGCCTGATTCTCGCCGGCCTCCTGTTCGTTGCGGGGGCGGCGCCTCTGGCGTTCGCAGAAGGGCCGATCCGGATCGGGGAGATCAACTCTTACAGCGGCATCGCGGCGGGGTTCACCCTGCCGTACCGGCAGGCCGTGGAAATGGCGGTCGACGAGGTCAACGCCGCGGGCGGCCTCCTGGGGCGCCGGGTGGAGGTCCTGTTCCGGGACGACAAGGGGAACCCGGCGGAGGCGATCAAGCACGCCCAGGAGTTGGTGGCCGCGGAGAAGGTGGCGCTCCTGGCCGGAACCTACCTCAGCAATGTCGGCCTGGCGGTTTCCGAATTCGCGCGGCAGAACCGAACCCTCTTCGTCGCGGCCGAGCCGCTCTCGGAGGCCGTGACGTGGGCCAAAGGACATCGGTACGTGTTCCGCGTGCGGCCCAACACCTACTCGCAGGGGCGGATCCTGGCGGAGCGGGCGGCGAAGCTCCCCTATCGGCGCTGGGCGGTCATCGGACCCAACTACGAGTATGGCCGGCGGGCCTGGGAGACCTTTTGGGCGCGGCTCAAAGAACTCCGGCCGGACGTCGAGGTGGTGGGCGAGCACTGGCCGACCTTGGGGAAGATCGAGCCGGGGCCGTATGTCACCGCCCTCATCGGACAGCGGCCCGAGGCCGTGTACGTCTCGCTCTTCGGCAGCGACTGGCTCACCTTCGTGCGGGATGCGCGCAAGCGCGGGTTGTTCGAGAAGGCGTTCTTCGTGGGAATCCTGCTGGGCGAGCCGGAATACATGGACCCCCTGAAGTTGGAGGCGCCGGAAGGAATGCTGGTCACCGGCTATCCCTGGTACGACATAACCGCGCCGGCCCACCAGGCCTTCGTCAGTCGCTTGACGAAGCGGACCGGCCGGACGCCGGTGGCGGGGAGCCTCGTCGGGTATCTCACCTTCCTCTCGACATTCGCCGCCGTTCGGAAGGCGGGGCGCGTCGAGACGGAGGCACTGGTCACGGCCATGGAGGGCCTCACCGTTGAGACGCCCATCGGCCCCATCAGCTATCGTCCCGTCGATCACCAGTCCACCATGGGTGCTTGGGTCGGCCTCACGAAGCTCGATCCGGCGCGCGGCGGGGGGATCATGGTGAACTGGGAGTACGTGTCCGGAGAGAAGGCCTTGCCCTCGGAGGCCGAGGTCCGAAAGATGCGCGAGGCCTCCAGGTGAGGATGCGGAGCATGCGTCTCCAGCACGGGAATGCCGCCCGATTGGCCGCCCATCCGTTCAGCCGCTGCACTCCTCGATGGCACTCTTCCTCGCCCAACTCCTGACCGGCCTGACCCACGCGACCGTGCTCTTCCTGATCGCGTCGGGCCTGACACTCATCTTCGGGGTGACCCGGGTGATCAACTTCGCCCATGGGTCCTTCTACATGCTGGCCGCCTACCTGACCCTCACGGGCGCGGAGCTTTTGCCCACCGGCGGGGCGAGCTTCTACCTCGGCGCCGTTCTGGCTTCGCTCGTCGTGGCCGGCCTCGGCGGCCTGGTCGAGATCGGCCTGCTGCGCCGCATCTATCGCGCACCCGAGCTGTATCAGCTGCTCCTCACCTTTGCGCTGGTGCTGATCGTCGGGGATGCGGTGCGCTGCTTCTGGGGTTCCGAGAATCGCACGGGTCCGACGCCGGCCGGCCTGGCGAGTTCCGTGGCCATCCTGGGGCAACTGGTTCCGACCTACGATCTGGCGATTCTCCTGCTGGGGGGCGGAGTGGCCGTGGGGCTCTGGGCGCTACTCTACCGGACCCGGTGGGGCATCCTCATCCGGGCGGCGAGCCAGGACCGGGGGATGGTCGACGCCCTCGGGGTCAATCCGCGCTGGCTGTTCACGAGCGTGTTCGTCCTGGGGTCGTGGCTGGCCGGCCTGGCCGGGGCCGCGCAGGCGCCGCGACAGGCCCTGACGACGGTCATGGACACGACGATCATCGTGGAGGCCTTCGTGGTGGTGGTGATCGGGGGCATGGGCAACGTGTTCGGCGCCCTGCTGGGCTCGGCGCTGATCGGCGTGCTGCAAGCTTTCGGGATCCTCTGGCTGCCCCGGGAGTTCCAACTGGCCATCGTGTTCCTCTTGATGGCCGTGGTGCTCGTCGTGAGGCCCCGCGGCCTCCTGGGGGAGAGCCCGGCCGGGGTGGAGATCCCGGGCGCGGACGGCGGCACCGCGGCGCGGCCCGCCACCCTCCCTCGCCCCGTCCTGGCGGGGTGCATGCTCCTCCTGCTCCTCCTTCCGCCGCTCCTACCCGTCTTCCTGCTGTGGCTCCTGGTGGAGGTCGTGGCGTTCGCGCTCTTCGCCGCGAGCCTGCAGCTCCTGCTGGGCACGGGCGGCTTGGTTTCCTTCGGTCACGCGGCCTACTTCGGCCTGGGGGCCTACGGGGCGGCGCTCCTCACCACGCAGGGTGGGGTGGCCATGCCCGTCGCCTTCTTGCTGGCGCCCTGGCTCGCCGCGCTGGCCGCCTTCTGCTTTGGCATCTTTTGCGTGCGCGCCCGCCAGATCTACTTCACGATGCTCACCCTGGCCTTCGCGCAGCTGGCCTATGCCCTCGTCCACCAGTGGTACGGGCTCACGGGGGGCGACAACGGCATCCTGGGCGTGTGGCCGGCGACCTGGCTGGCGGCACCGTTGCGGTATTACTACTTTGCCCTCGCCGTCGGGACGCTCGGCCTGCTCCTGCTCCGGCGGATCGCCGCCTCCCCCTTCGGCCTCGCGCTTGGCGCCGCGCGGGACCATGCGGTGCGCTGCGCCGCCATCGGGGTGAACGTGGAGCGCCATCGGCTGGCGGCCTTCACCGTGGCCGGGTTCTTTGCGGGGGTGGGGGGCGCCCTCTTCGTCTTCCTCAAGGGCAGTGCGTTTCCGGAGTACCTCGCGATTCCGCTCTCCGTGGAGGCGCTGGTTATGGTGCTCCTGGGGGGGATCCACTCGCTGGCCGGGGCGGTGGTGGGCGCCGGCACCTTCAAGGCTCTGGACACGCTGGTGACGCTGCTCACCGCCTACTGGCAGGCGGTGCTGGGCGGGGTCCTGCTGGTCGCGGTGCTGGCCTTTCCGTCCGGCATCCTGGGCACCCTCGGGGGGCGGCGGCGGGGCAGGGGGGGAACCGCGTGACGGCAAGGCCGCTCCTGGAAATCCGGGACGTCCGGAGGAGCTTCGGGGGGCTGCAGGCGGTGGCGGGGATCAGTTTCACCCTCACCGAGGGGGAGATCTGTGCGCTGATCGGCCCGAACGGCGCAGGGAAGACGAGCCTGTTCAACCTGCTGGCGGGGCAGCTTCCGTGCGAGGGTGGGACCGTCTTCTTCCGGGGGAAGCGGATCAGTGGGCTGCCGCCGCATGCGATCTGGCGGCGGGGTGTGAGCCGGACCTTCCAGATCACGGCCGCCTTCGGGAATTTGACCGTCCTGGAGAACGTCCAGGCCGCCCTCCTGTCGCGTCACCGGCGGACCTGGAACATGTTTGCCGAGGCGGCACGGCTCCTGTGCGAGCCGGCGGAGGCCCTCCTCCTGCGACTGAACCTGAGGGGTCGGGGGCGAGCGACGTGTGCGGAGCTGTCGTTCGCGGAGCTGAAGCGGCTGGAATTGGCGCTGGCGTTGGCGAACGATCCCGCCCTGCTCTTGCTGGATGAGCCCGCGGCGGGCCTGTCGGCGGGGGAGCGGGCGGAACTCATGGAGTTGATCGATGCGCTCCGGCGCGAGCGCAATCTCACGGTGCTCTTCACCGAGCACGACATGGAGGTAGTGTTCTCGGTGGCCGAGCGAATCATCGTCCTGCACCAGGGGCGGATCCTTGCGGACGGCCTGCCGCAGGACGTCCGGCGGGATCCCGAGGTCCAGCGGATCTATTTGGGCGGGGGCGGACGAACACCTGGAGGGCGCGGTGCCGGCGGCTGAGACGGGGGCGGCGGCATGCCCCCAGGTGATCCTCGAGGCCGTCGCGATCGAGGCAGGCTACGGGCGAAGCCGTGTCCTGTTCGGCATCAGTCTCGCTGTCTTGAGAGGAGAGGTGGTCGCGCTCCTGGGGCGAAATGGTGCCGGGAAGTCCACCACGCTGAAGGCGATCATGGGCCTCGTGCCCGTCACGAAGGGGAGTGTCCTGCTCACGGGAGAGGAGGTGACGGGACGGCCGCCGCACGTCCGGTCTCGGATGGGAATGGGCTATGTCCCGCAAGGGCGGCGCATCTTCCCCGGCCTAACAGTGAGAGAGAATCTGGTTGTTGCAGAAGGCAGCGGGCGGTCAAGGCCGCGGCGTTTCAGCCTGGAGCGGGTTCTGGAAGCGTTTCCGGCATTGCGTGGATTGGAGCGGCGGCTGGGGGGAAGCCTGAGCGGCGGAGAGCAGCAGATGCTCGCGATCGCCCGAACGCTGATGGGTGACCCACGGCTGCTCCTGCTGGACGAGCCGACGGAGGGACTCGCTCCCCTCGTGGTCGAAGGGGTGGCCGAGCAGGTCCATCGGCTACGGAGGGAAGGGATGACGATCCTGCTGGCCGAGCAGAACCTGCGCTTCGCCATGGAGGTGAGCGATCGAGTCTACATCCTGGAGAAGGGAGTCGTGAAATCGAAAGTGTCAGTTGAAGAAATAATCAAACACTCAACTAGTTATATTGACTCATTCACAATATAGTTGAAGTCTGCATCTACGATCATTGCGCCCCCCCCCCCCCCGAAAATTTGTTTTAATAGAAGCACAAAACCAAGGCTTGTGGTTTGTTATTTTTGGTTTTGTTAATTTTGG
>JBGPQZ010000097.1:0-9959 GCA_041489335.1 Methylomirabilia bacterium | reverse complement strand
GAAGCAGAATCTCTTGGCGCCCCTGCCCTCCATTTTCTTGAGCAGATCCTGGCCGATCGGCCCGTCCATCACCTTCCAAATCTGGTCCCGGCTGAACCAGACGAACGGAAGGTCCAGCGGGAGGTAGAGCGGCTCAAACATCCCGCCGAGGGGAGCGCTGCCGACCGGTGCCACATCGATCGTTCCGAGTTGAACGCCTTCGAAGGTTGCTCCTTCGCCCCTGGCAAGCTGGCTGTTGGTATAGACCTCGACCTTGATTCTTCCCTTCGACTTCTCTCCAAGCACCTTGGCGAACTCATTGGCAGCGGTGTTTCGAGGACAATCACTGGGGTTCACCGTCCCGAGCTTCATGATGATCGGGGTCTGCGCGTCGGCCGGCACCCACAAGACGCCGGAAACGACCACCGCACAGACGAACGTGATGGTTCGGCGACAGAACGTGCCAAGATCGCTATGCATGGCTGTCCTCCCCCCGATTGTGTGTTTCTTCTTCTCGGTCGTCCACTCCAACCGCACATCCCCCGCGAAGATTCGGCATCACCTCCGTCACGAGTCGGTGGAGCCCAAGGTTCGTAGCTCCGCTCCTGTGTGATGCTTCATTGCGCAATGTCCTCGTTCCTCACACCAGTCCAGCCAATGGCTCGGCTGAGCGGGGAATCGGGCCGTGTGCCGGTGAGACGATGGGTGTGCGATGGGGGCAAGGCGCGATAGGATGAAGGGAAGTGTGGGGCTCACCATGGCCTCGACGCTCCTGCCCCGTATCGGAATCAGGTTGGGGAGCAAGCAAGCCGCTGGCCGATCAGTCCCTCAGGCTAAGGGGGAGTAAGAGACTTCCCGCAAGGAGTGGATCGAACCATAATGCAGCGCATCACCTCTGTCAATACCTTTCCAGGCGGGCTTTCCAGGCAGGCCCCCTATGGGTTTGCCCTTGACAACGGCGGTAGAGCCGCAGCATGCTCGGCGGCATTGGCAGGCGTCGACTCTTGGAGTTGGCTGGAGATGCCCCAGGAGGACCAGCATGAGAGTAAAAGACAGGGTTGCCGTCGTCACGGGAGCGGCGTCGGGCATCGGGAGGGCCATCGCCCTCAAGCTCGCGCACGAGGGTGCCCAGGTTGCCATCCTGGATATCAACGAAGAGTCTGCCCGCCAGGTGGCTGACGAGATCCGTAGCCTGGGACGGCAGGCGGAGGCGTATCCCGGTACTGTCAGCGACCAGGCATCCGTCGGATCCACGGTGGACCGTATCGCGGAGCGCTTCGGGACCATCGACATCCTGATCAACAGCGCCGGCGTGATCGCTTCGGCGCCCTTCCTGGAGCTTCCCAGCGCCGACCTCCGGCGGCTCTTCGAGATCAACGTGTTCGGCCTCGTCTATGTCTCCCAGGCCGTGGGCAAGATCATGGTCGCTCGTGGCAACGGCGGGGCGATCCTGAACGTCTCCTCCCTCAACGCCGAGGGCCCGCTTTACAACGTCGCGCATTACACGGCGACCAAGGCCGCCGTGTCCATGTTCACACGCTCCATGGCCCTGGAACTCGCCCCCTACCGAATCCGCGTCAACGAGATCCGGCCGGCCTCCATCGAGACGGAGTTGACGCGCAAGGCCCTGCAGGATCCGGAGAACCGCCGGATGCGCATCGAGACCATCCCGCTCGGGCGCATCGGGCAGCCGGAGGACCTGGCGGGCGCCGCCGTCTTCCTGTGTTCGGATGAGGCGTCCTGGATTACGGGCGCCTCTCTCTTGACGGATGGCGGCCTGAGCCTCGTACCGCCTATGGGGAAGCGACCGTCACGGTACTGATACACAGTTGTCTGAATCCACACCGTGAGCAAGGGAGGGGACCGCGTTCCGCTACTCGCCGATCGCGGAGAGGCCCCGGTTCATCTTCACCGCCTTCGAGGTGAACCCCTTCGTGATTGCCAAGGACGACCGGGTTCGTGGCCCTCGACGGCCTGGCGCGCCTGCTCCTGGATCTGGCGGCGTGGCACGACAAGCCGATGGTCGTGTCGGTGAACGCCGGCCGGTACTACGCGGACTTCGTCTCCTACCGTCTGGGACGGAAGGCGCCCGCCTGACGGGGGAGCGGTGCGGCGGGAATGGCTTTGACAGGAGGGGGTAAGCCTCCTAGACTCGGATCGTGCATCACGCAAGAGCGATGAAGCCTCGGAAGGCCCTCGAGGAGTGATCGAGGGCTTTCGGCATCTTTGGGGGGTCAGGAAGCGTTGTGCGGGTGAGCCATGACGACTGAATTGGGACGACCGGAGCGGTTCTTCCTGGAGCGGTTCGGGCTGACGGAGCGGGCACTGGAGGGCACGCTGGGCGCGGTGCTCGGGAGGCGGATCGACTACGCCGACCTCTACTTCGAGTACCGGGTCAACGAAGAGATCGGCCTGGAAGAGGGCATCGTCAAGCAGGCCGCCCGGAGCGTGAGCCAGGGGGTGGGGGTCCGCGCCACGGCCGAGGAGAAGACGGGCTTCGCCTACTCCGACGAGATCACGGTGGAGCGCCTCGGGATCGCCGCGGAGCGGGCCCGCTACATCGCGGCCGACTCGGCAGGGTCCGCGGGCGTGGCCGTGCGCGCGTCGGGTCCGACCGGCCACGATCTCTACCCGGTGGCCACGCCGCCGACGGATGTCCCCATCCAGGCGAAGATCGACCTGCTCGGCCGGATCGACCGGATCGCCCGGGCCTACGACCCGCGCATCACGAAGGTGATGGCGAGTGTGGCCAGCGAGCACCGGCTGGTCCTGGTGGTGACGTCCGAGGGGAGGATCGTCGGGGACGTCCGACCGCTCCAGCGGATCCACGTGACCTGCATCGCCGAGGATACGAGCGGCCCGGCACCCCAGCGGCAGATGGGCGTCTCGGGCGGCGGCGGGCGGAGCGAGTACGGCTTCTTCCTGGAGGGGGACCGCTTCGCCCACTTCGCCCGCGAGGCGGCGCGGCAGGCCATCGTGAATCTTACGGCCGAGGACGCGCCGGCCGGCACGATGGACGTAGTTCTGGGCGCGGGCTGGCCCGGCATCCTGCTCCACGAGGCGGTGGGACACGGCCTGGAGGGAGACTTCAACCGGAAGGGCACGTCGGCTTTCAGCGGGCGCCTGAACCAGCGGGTGGCCTCGCCACTGTGCACGGTGGTGGACGACGGGACGCTAGCGCGACGACGCGGCTCGCTCAACGTGGACGACGAGGGGACGCCGACGCAGCACAACGTCCTCATCGAGAATGGAATTCTCACGGGGTATCTGCAGGACCGGTTGAACGCGCGGCTGATGAAGATGGCGCCGACGGGGAATGGGCGCCGGGAATCCTACGCGCACAATCCGCTGCCCCGGATGACCAACACGTTCATGCTGGCGGGCGAGAGCAGCCCCGAGGAGATCATCCGGTCGGTGAAGCGAGGGCTCTACGCCGTGGCCTTCGGCGGGGGCCAGGTGGACATCACCAACGGGAAGTTCGTCTTCTCGGCCAGCGAGGCGTACCTCATAGAGGATGGGAAGGTGACGCGGCCGGTGAAGGGCGCCACGCTCATCGGCAACGGGCCGGACGTGCTGACGCGCGTGAGCATGGTCGGCAACGACCTCGCGCTCGACGAGGGGATCGGGACCTGCGGGAAGGACGGGCAGTCGGTCCCGGTCGGCGTGGGGATGCCGACGATCCTGGTGAACGGGATCACGGTGGGCGGCACCAAGGGCTGGAGAGAGAATGACCAATGACCAATGGCAAATGACCAATGACCGAATCTGATCGGCTGCATTGGACATTAGTAATTGGTCATTGTGCATTCCGGCTTCGAGGACCAGCGAGTAGCGGCCTATGGCAGGGGACAAGAGTATGGATTATCGGGAACTGGCGCAGGATCTGCTGAAAGAGGCCGAGAGGCAAGGCGCGAGCGGGGCCGAGGTGATCGTCGTCGAGGACGAGTCGTTCTCGGTCCAGGTGCGGATGCGGAGCGTGGACACGCTGAAGAGCGCCCAGGAGAAGCGGCTGGGCCTGCGCCTTTGCTTCGGACAGCGCTCGGCCACGACCGCGACGTCGGACTTCTCCCTGGAGTCCCTGAAGCGCCTCCTGAGCGATACGGCCGCGATGGCCAAGGCCACGGCCGAGGACCCCTTCGCGGGGCTCCCAGACCCGGCTGCGCACGTCAGCGACCTGCCGGACCTCGACCTCTGGGACGGCGAGGCGGGGAATCTGCCGCTGCCGAAGCGGATCGCCCTGGCGAGCAGGGCCGAGGCGGCCGCCCTCGACCTCGATCCCCGGATCGCCAACTCGGAGGGGGCGGAGTACAGCAGCGACGACGCGCACATCGCCTTCGCCAACAACCACGGCTTCTTCGGGGAGTACCGGGGCTCGTCGACCGCGCTTTCCGCCTCGCCCGTGGCGAGGGACGATGGCGGGATGCAGCGGGACGGCTGGTACTCGGTCAAGCGGCGCCTGCGCGAGCTGGAGTCCCCCGAGGCCGTCGGGCGGAAGGCCGCGCAGCGGGCGCTCCGCCGGCTCGGGGCGCGGAAGGTGGACACGCAGCAGGTGCCGGTGGTCTTCGACCCGGACATGGCCGCGAGCCTCCTCCGGAGCCTCTGCGGCGCGGTCTCCGGCTCGGCCATCTACCGGGGGGCGTCGTTCCTGCTGGGGAAGCTCGGCCAGCAGGTGGCGACCTCGGCCCTCACGGTGGTGGACGACGGCAGGATCGCCGCGGGATTGGGCTCGCGGCCGTTCGACGGCGAGGGCCTGCCGACCCGGCGGACGGTGGTCATCAAAGACGGGGTGCTGACGAGCTACCTCCTGGACACCTACACGGGACGGAAGCTGGGCCTCTGCTCCACGGGGAACGCGACCCGCTCGCTGGGCCAGCGGCCCACGGTGGGCCCGATGAACTTCTTCGCGCAGCCCGGGCCGCATGCGCCGGAGGAGATCATCGGCTCGGTGAATCGCGGCCTCTACGTGACGGAGATGATCGGGTTCGGCGTGAACCTGGTGACGGGCGACTACTCGCGGGGCGCCGTGGGTATCTGGATCGAGAACGGGGAGCTGACCCATCCGGTCGAGGAGGTCACGATCGCGGGCAATCTCAAAGACATGCTGATGGGCGTCGAGATGGTCGGCAGCGATCTCGAATGGCGCGGGTCCATCGCCGCCCCGACGTTGAAGATCGCCCGCATGACCGTGGCGGGAAACTGATGACGATTGCGGATTGCGGATTGTGGATTGCGGATTGAAGAACAAGGGCCGGATTGATCCGCAGATTCAGGGGAGCTGCAGGGGGGCGGAGGGGCAGGGGTCGCGCCACGAGCCATGGGCCACGAACGATGAGCCATGAGCCAGGTAGGGTGAGGTGGTGGGCGCCGGGGCTGCTCGCGTGCCTGGTGCTCACGTGGCCCGCCGCCGGTCGGGCAGGTCAGGCGACCACGGCGGGAGAGCGCGGCGAGATCCTGGTGGCGGCCGCCGCCGACCTCGCGTTCGTCTTCCGCGAGATCATCCCCGCCTTCGAGCGGGGGCAGGGCACCCGAGTGACGCTCACGCTGGGATCGAGCGGCCAGCTCGCGCAGCAGATCGAGCACGGGGCCCCCTACGACGTCTTCTTCTCCGCCAGCGCCGACTACATCGAGGGCCTACGCGAGCGGGGCAAGGTCCGGGCGGACAGCATCACGACGTACGCCCAGGGCCGCCTGGTCCTGGCGACGCGCGGGGACCGGACCCCGCCGACGGCTCTGGCGGAGCTGGGTCGGGGGGCCGTCCTGCGCGTGGCACTGGCGAATCCCGCGCACGCGCCCTACGGGCGAGCGGCAAAGGAGGCCCTGGAGCGGACCGGCCTCTGGGAGCGACTGCGGCCCAAGCTGGTCTTCGGGGAGAACGTCGCCCAGGTGCAGCAGTTCCTCCGCACCGGGAACGTGGACATGGCGCTCCTTCCCCTCTCCATGGTGCAGACATCCGACGTGCGGTTCATTCCCATCGAGAGCAACTGGCACCGACCGATCACGCAGGTCGCGGCGGTGACGACGCACTCCGGCCAACCCGGGCTGGCGCGGGCCTTCATCCGGTTCGTCGGCGACGAGGGGCGGTCCGCCATGAAGCGCTTCGGGTTCCTCTTGCCCGGAGAGTTCTGAGCGGGCCATGGCAGTCACGATCGCCCTGCCTCCCGAGAAGCTCCACCTCCTCGAGCCGGAATGACGCAAACCGCCAAGGCGCCAGCAACGCCAAGACGCGGGATTCTCCTTCGGGTTCCGAAGAACGGGACCCAGGCTGCGCGCGGTCGTGATCGACGCCAACACCCTCGCTGCCTGGAATCTCTCATCCTTGGCGACCTAGGCGGTTAAGAGACTGAGGGGGACTAAGAGACTGAGGGGGCTTGCCGGGAGGGGGGCTGCGTTGTAGAATACAAGTGGAGGCTGACGGGGCCATAGAGATTCGGCGGCCCGGGAGGTGGGTCATGGGTATGACGCTGCCGCGACTGACGCCCGAGGCGCTCAAGGCCGCCGTCCTCGAGATGTGCGAGGGCGCCACCGAGATGATCCGGCTCACCCGGGACGCCTTCTACCAGCATCCGACGGCCACGCTCGACAAGGTGAGTGGTTTGGGTCGCGACCTGCACCACAGGGAGAAGCGGCTGACCGATCACGTGGCCGCGCAGCTGCGCGAGGCCCCCTGGTCGCTCGGTCCGACAGAGCACCTGGCGTTCCTGCCGGCGGCGCTGGAGCGGATCGGGGACCAGGTCGAGGCGCTGGCGCGCTGCGTCCAGGGGATCCACCGGGAGGGCGTGCCGTTCAGCGACCGCGCCTTCGGCGAGATCATGAGCCTCTTCAACCGCGGCGGTGATCTCCTGACCGAGATCGCGAACGCGATTCGGACGGGCGATCAGGCCGCCCCGGCCCGGATCCGCGAGGCGGGCGCCGCCCTCCAGACTCTCTGCGACGAGGCCGCCATGCACCACCAGGACCGTGTGCTCCACAGGACCTGCACCCCGCGCGCCTCCTCGGTCTTCCTGGCCATGCTGGACTATTTCCGCGAGATCGAGCGGTACGTCCGCCGGATGAGCACGGCGGTGGAGAAGTCCCTGCTGGTCGCATAGCCCCCGCCCTTTCGCTGGGCTTCCAGGGCAAGACAGAATCGATCCGCAGATTCCGCAGATTACACAGATCAGGGAAAGGTTAAGAGCCCGGAATTCCTGATCGAATCTGCGTGAATCTGCGTACTCTGCGGATCGCTTAAGCCTGCAGGGTCTTCCTGGCTTGGGCGCGAATGAGGACCAGCATGCTGAGCGGCTCGAAGAGGACGCCCAGGCCGAGGATGCCGAAAGCGGGCCCCCACTGCCAGGGCGAGGCGGCCGCCTTCCCAACGGCGAGCAACTGCAGGGCGTCCAGGACGAACCCCATGGCGCTCGGCGCGACCGCCGCGGCGAGGAAACCCAGGCAGGATTGGAGGGCGAGGGTGGCACCCAGGAGGGACGGCTCGGCCAACTCGGTGACCCCCGTGGAGAGGGCCCCCGAATCGGAGGTCGCGAAGACGTTGTAGAGCACCGCGACCGTCAGGATGAGGGCGAGCGGGGCGTGGAAGAACCAGCCGATGGAAAGCGAGAAGGCCGCGCTCACGCACTGGGAGACGGTGATGATCCGCACCCGCCCCCAGCGGTCCGAGGCCCAGCCGCCCACGATGTTCGAGACCGATCCCACCAGGAGGACGACCGCGGTCCAGCCGGCCGCCAGGCTGGTGGCCTCGACCACGGACGCGCCGCCGCGCACCAGGCTGGCCGCCAGGAAGGGGGGCAGCCAAGCCCGCATCCCGAACAGCTCCCAATGGTGCGGGTGTCCCTCCGGTCGGTGAGGCTGGCCAGGACCAGCACGGCCAAGAGGTAGCAGACCTGGTAGGCGGAGAAGATCAGCCCGGCCTGGCCGTGCGAGAGGCCCCACTCGGCCTGCAGGATGGGCAGCACCGCCGTGTAGTTGAGGAAGAGCAGCATGGTGGCCATCTCGGAGAGGCAGATGGCCCCCAGCCAGGTGGCATCTTTCCGTCGCATCAGTCGCCAGCCCCGCGGGGTTCCACCATCGTGGTGACCCAGTCGATGAACTGGGGCACGGTATCGAAGACGGCCAGCGGCTTGAGGGCGCGCAAGGCCGCGGGGTCCGACCGCTCCTCCCAGGCGGCGGCCAGGGGATGGACGCCGACGGCTCGAGACGCCTCGATGTCTGAGGCGACATCCCCGAGATAGGCCACCCGGGCCGGCGCGACCCCCCAGTGCGCCAGGACCCTCCGGACGCAGTCGGGCTTGACGCTGCCCTCGGGGGATCCCGTTTCGATGAGATCGAAGTACGGGGTGAGACCGAGCTGCGCCAGGGAGATGGCCGCGCTCTGGGGGCCCTTGCCGGTGACGACGGCCAAGGGAATCCCGCGCGCCCTGAGGAGGGTAAGGGCGGCCTCGACGCCCGGGAAGAGGTGCGCGATCCGGCGGTGCTCCCGCTCGTACACCTCGAGGTACAGTCGCAGGCAGTCTTGCCAGCGGTCGGGCACCCACCGCCGGAGCATTCCCTCCTCGCTCGGCCCGAAGCGGGCCACAATCTCCTCGTCCGTATAGGATCGGCCCGTGAAGGCTTGCAGGGCCTCCCGGAAGGCAACGAAGCAGACGGGAAAGGTATCGGTGAGGGTTCCATCCAGATCGAAGATCATCCCGTCCAGACGCATGAAGGCTCCTTGAGTGCGGGACGAGGCGGTCAGACGCTACTCGCACCCCCCTACGGTGTCAAGCCCAATGGGCCCGGGCTGACCCGATCGGCGCAGAAGCCCCGCGGGACGGTGAGGCGATTCTGCTTGACACAACCTACGATTCCCCCTAAAATCACCCCTCGTCTTCGGTTCAGACGGTTTTCTGCCGGTGTCGCCCGCGCCGCGAGGACCAAAGCCTCGGGGTGTTTTCTATTTTCTTTGACGGTGTGACCCCATCCATAATGGTGGTGTCCCACAAGGGGGATGTATGACCTTCCGAGGTGGGCCGGGCGGAGACGGGGCGGGTTTCGAGAGTGGCGGGATGCCGCGTCATCGTCCGCTGGAAGTGACCGTCGGAGAGCGGGGGGTGGAGGGTGCGATCCGACTGTTCAAGCGGCTGGTCCTCCGGGATGGGATCCTGCGCGACCTGAAGCGGCGGTCCCATTACGAGAAGCCGGGCGACCGGCGTCGTCGCAAGGCGCGGGAGGCGCAGCGTCGGCTGCGCAAGCAGCGGATGCGGGCCCTGCAGAGAGGTGAGCAAGTCGAATAGGCCCAATCGGGGCGGTTGGTCGGATGGGGACAGGATTCTGGGGTAGACGGTGGTTGCGGCCGGCCGAGGCGTGAGCGGGCCGACGGCCGGCAGGCGCGCGACGGATAACCGCTCTGGATTCATCTGGGCCGGGACGTCGGCGAAGGGGGTCGGGACCATGGGGACGAGGCTGTACGTTGGGAATCTGCCGTTTGACACGGACGAGACGCAACTCCGATCTCTCTTCGCAGAAGGCGGCCGCCAGGTCGGCGAGGTCAAGATCGTGACCGATCGGGATACCGGCCGGCCGCGCGGCTTCGCCTTTGTGGAGATGGGGAGCCAGCCGGACGCCGATGCCGCGGTCAACGCGCTGAACGGCATCCAGTTCGGTGGGCGGACGCTCACCGTGAACGAGGCCCGCGAGCCCATGCCGCGACGCGGCGGTGGCGGCGGTGGCGGCGGTGGCGGCGGTGGCGGCGGTGGCGGCGGGCGCCGCTACTAGTTCGGGTCGGAGATCCTGAACCGCCAGGACGCCAGGGGCGCCAAGGAAGAATTGGCGTGCTTGGTGCCCTGGCGGTTTCCGCTATTCGGCCGACGATATGTCCTGCGTGTTCTGCGCGTTCCGGGATGGTGCGCTGCCCGCGGTTCGGGTGGATGAGAGCGTGCGTGCCTTCGCCGTGATGGACATCCACCCGCTGAATGACGGCCATGTCCTCGTCATCCCGAAGGCGCATG
>JBGPQZ010000096.1:0-10384 GCA_041489335.1 Methylomirabilia bacterium | reverse complement strand
GAGCGACCGTGTAGCCAACACTTCGCGCCGCTGAGTAAGGCCCGGCGGCGCGCCGAAGGGGCTCGGGGTCGTCGAACGGGAATCGGATCGTCAGACGTGCGAGGGACGAGAGAGGCCATGAAACCCAGAGTGTTGGTCACAGAGACGATTCATCAGGCGGGGTGGGATCTGCTGGCCGCGGAGACCGAGGCGATCGCCTGGCCCGGCGAGCAGGTTCAGCCGCTCCACAAGGCGCTGGAGGGGATGCAGGCGGCCATCGTGCGGGTGGCCAAGTTCTCGGGGGACGTCATCCGCGGCGCCAAAGGCCTGAAGGTCATCGCCAAGCACGGCGTGGGGTACGACAACATCGACGTGAAGGCGGCCACGGAGTGCGGGGTGGTGGTCACCTTCACACCGGCGGCCAACTCCCAGTCGGTGGCGGAGCACGCCCTGGCGCTGATGCTGGCCGTGGCGCGCCGGATCGGCGACTTCAGCCGGGACATGGCGCTCCGAAAGCTGCAGTCGCAGAGGCTCTACCAGGGGGTCGAGCTGTCCGGGAAGGTGATGGGGGTGATCGGGGTGGGGGGCGCCGGCGGGCGCCTGGCGAAGATGACGGGGGCGGGGCTCCAGATGCGGGTGATCGGCTTCGACCCGTACAAGGACCCCTGGCCCGAGGGGATCGAGCGGATGCGCAGCCTCGACGACCTCCTGGCGCAGGCGGACTTCGTCTCGATCCACGTGCCCCTGACGCCGGAGACGCGGAACCTGATCGGGGCGGCGGCGTTTGCCAAGATGAAGCCCACGGCCATCCTGGTCAACACCGCGCGGGGGGGCATCGTGGAGGAGGCGGCCCTTGGCAAGGCCGTGCAGGACGGGCTGATCGCGGGGGCCGGGCTCGACGTGGTCGTGGACGAGCCGCTGAAGGTGGATCATCCGCTGGCCGGGCTGCAGAGCATCCTCCTCACGCCGCACGTTGCCGGCGTGACCGAGGAGGGGATGATGGGGATGGCGACGGCCGCGGCGGAGGATGTCCTGCGGGTGCTGCGGGGCGAGCGGCCGAAGTACCCCGCCAATCCCGAGGCCCTCAAGGGTAAGTAGCCGTCGAGCGAAAGGGGAGCAGAACACCACGGGGCGGTGACGAACGTCGCCGCCCCGTTGCAGTTGGGTGACCGACACTCACTCCCCGACCGACTCCACCCGGTACTTCTTCAGCTTCCGCCAGAGGGTGCTGCGGTCGATGCCGAGGGCGCGCGCCAGCTCCTGGCGGCTTCGATACACGCCCGCCAGCTCCTGCAGGACCGCCTGCTCCGTCTGGTGCACCGCCGCCTTGAGATCGGCGGGCGCCCCCATCGCCTCCTCCCGCGTCCCCAGGCACTCGGTGAGCAGGGCCCGCTCATCCGCCGTGGTCTGCTCCGGCTTGCACAGCAGGCAGTATCGCCGGGCCACGTTGTCCAGCTCCCGGACGTTTCCGCGAAACGGCGCCCGGACGAGCCTGTCGTGCAACGTCCGCTGCGTCCGTGGTTTCGTGAGGTGGGCCGTGAGGCCGGGTCGGATCCTGGCCGCGCAGTAGAGGAAGAGCGGGACGAGGTCCTCTGGCCGCTCCCGCAAGGGTGGCAAGTGGAGCCGGAAGGCGGCCAGCCGATAGTAGAGATCCTCGCGGAAGCGGCGTCCCGCCACGCAGGCCTCGATGTCCTCGTTCGTCGCCGCGATGATCCGGATGTTCACCGGGATGACCCGGTCACTCCCCAGCTTCAGGATCTCGCCTTCCGCGAGCAGGCGGAGCAGCTTCGCCTGGAGCGGGTAGCCGAGCGAGGTGATCTCGTCCAGGAACAGCGTGCCGGTGTGGGCCAGCTCGATCAGGCCCTGTTTCCCGGAGGCCCGGGCCCCCGTGAACGCTCCCTTGACGTAGCCGAAGAGCTCGCTCTCCAAGAGCTCCGCCGGCAGCGTGGCGCAGTTGATCGCGACGAAGGGCCCCTGCCGCCTGCCGCTCATAACGTGGATGCCGTGGGCAAAGAGCTCCTTCCCCGTGCCGCTCTCCCCGGTGATGAGGACGGGTCCCTCCGCGGCGGCGAAGCGGGCGGCCCGCTCGCGCGCGACCCGGATGGCGCGGCTCGTGCCGACCACGTCGTCCAACGTGTACTTGGCGACGAAGCCGCGCGCGTGAAGCTGGGTGCGGGCCGTCAGCTCGGCGTCCTGAATCGCACCGACCTCTTTGAAGGTGCAGAGGAGTCCCACGCCTTCGGCCCCCGAGCGGATGGGCACATAGTTCACGAGCAGATTGCCCCGCTCGATCATGTGCAGCAGCGTGCGGCCGCGGGCGAGCGCGGTCGCCGCGGTGCGACTGCCGAAGAGATCGGCGAGCCGCCGGCCGATGAGTGAGCCATTCCCCAGGCGACGTTCGGCGATGCCGTTGGCGAGGATCACGCGCCCCTGCTCATCCGCCAGGACGAGGCCGTCTGTCGCGTGCTCGACGACGGCGGCCAACTGGGAGACGCGGCGGGTCTGCTCCTGGTGGATCCGGCAGATCTCCAGGGCGCGCTCGACGGCCCGCCGGAGCATGTCCGAGCCCTTGTACACCAGGATGCCGTGGAGCCCGAGCGACGTGGCGGTCTCGACGGTGAAGCTGCCGCCGAGGATCACCCGGATGCCGTCCGCCTTGGCGGTTCGGCAGGCCGCCGCGTACTCGGCGCTGGTGTCACAGGCGTAGGCGACCAGGCTGACGTCCATCACCTGCTCCAGCAGGGAGAGGTCCACGTCGCAATCCCTCCGCGAGTGGCAGAGGGCGATCCGGCGGTCGATCCGTCGGGCCTCCTGGATGGCGCGGATCAGGTCGGGGAAGGTCAGGCGGAAGTCGATGATGGGGACCTTCAGATCGCCCTCGTACATCCGGCGCGTGGACGGTCCGGCGACGATGAAGTCCACCGTCCCCTCGACCTCCCGCAAGCGGGGGAGGGCCCCCTCCAGGAGGCTGGTGACGAAGACGAACTCGGCGGCGTCCCTGTAGTCCTGGGCGACCTCTCTGGCGAAGCCGATGACAGGAGCGTAACCGACGATGCAGATACGGGGGCGCATCCTCGACTCCTCTGAGGTGGGGGAAGATTGCAAACATACATCATATGATGCATGGATGCAACGGCAGAGGGAATGTTCCGGCTGCCTCTCCCCGCTGGGGGGCAGGATTCATGCGGTCTCCCACGGTGAGCGATGTTGGCCTGCTCCTTGCGAAGGATCACGATCGGAGTCGTGGCGAGACCAGGGTGCGAAGCGTGCGAACCCCGAGTCGCCCCCCATCCCGGAGGGCGCTGGGCCCCGTGAGGGGGGAGCCCGAGGAGTTGTCGGCATGAAGATCGTTGACGTGGTGGCGAACAACCTGACGATCCCGTATCCAGGGCCGGTGCGGCCCGCCTGGCAGCCGGGCCTCGTGGTCACCTCGCACAACTTCACCCTGGTCCGGATCGTCACGGACGAGGGCATCGTTGGGGTGGGGGGGACGAGCGGGCACGTGGCCGGAACGATCTCGACCCAAGTCAAGCCGTATCTGGTGGGGGAGGACCCGTTCGCGACCGAGCGGCTGGCCCGCGTCTACCGCAGCGCGGGCAGCGGCATCTGGTGCGTGGACATGGCCCTCTGGGACATCATCGGCAAGGCGGCGAACTTGCCGTTGTTCAAACTCTGGGGGCACTACCGGGACACGGTCCCGGCCTACGCCAGCGCGGTCGAGGTGGGGACGCCCGAGGATCGGGCCGCCCTCGCGCTCCACTATCAGAGCCTGGGGTTCAAGGCGGCCAAGCTTCGACTGCACAGCGAGAAGGTGGCCGACGACCTGGCCATCCTGGAGGCATGCCTGAAGGCGACCGAAGGCAAGATGGACTTCATCGTGGACGCGAACCAGGCCACCAGCCTGCCCTGCCCCGAATCGGGGGTCCGCTGGGACTACCGGCGGGCACTCACCATGGCGCGCGAGCTGGAGAAGCGCGGCGTGCTCTGGCTGGAGGAGCCGCTCTCCCGCTACGACTTCGACAATCTGATCCGGCTGCGCGAGGCGACGGAAATCTACATCGCCGGCGGTGAGAAGAATCAGGGGCTCCACGAGTTCCGCTGGCTGATCGAGCGGGGCGTCTACGACATCATCCAGCCGGACTGCGCCATGTCCGAGGGGGTGTCGCAGCTTCGGAAAGTCGCGGCCCTGGCCGAGATGTACAAGCGCCATTTCGTCCCGCACCACAGCATGAGCGGGATCGGCCTGGCGGCCGTGATCCACCTGGCCTGCACGTTCCCGGGCATGACCTGGCTGGAGCTGATGTACGAGCCGACCAGCCGGACAGTCGAGGCGTATCAGCAGCTCGGCGGCATCCTGGAGTCGCGCATCTGGATCGACGCCGACGGGAGCGTCGCGGCCCCGCAGGGGCCCGGGCTGGGGGTCGTCCTCAACGAGAAGATGATTGCGCGGTACGCGGTGTAGCCGCGGCCGGGAAGACTGGCGGTTGGGTAGGTATCACCCGGATTTTTCACCGCAAAGCTCGCAAAGAGCGCAAAGGGGGACGAGACAGAGGGATTCGTCCTCGGGCGACGGTCCCGAATTGTGTTGGCGCCCACGGGGGACATGCTGCGAGACCCCTTGAGATCTTTGGGGTTCTCTTCGCGTGCTTTGCGTGCTTTGCGGTTCAACTGCATTGTTCGGGTATCGGGCGAGCCGGCGGTGATGATCATCAGGAACCGGGAGCAACTGCTGTCGCATGGGGACGCACCGGCGCGCAAGGTGATGCTGGAGGTCATCGAGGCCGCCCTCCACGGCGTCAATTCCTCCCGTGTGATCCGGGACCTTCTGACGCTCGAGGGGGACACCCTGCGCGTCGGCAGCCGGCGCTGGGATCTGGGATCGAGGCGCCGCCTCTTCGTCGTGGGGGCGGGCAAGGCGGCGAACGCCATGGCTCGAGCGGTCGAGGAGGCCCTGGGTGACCGCATCACTCGGGGGCTGGTCATCGTGAAGCGGCTCGAGCCGGAGGACGCGCTGCGGCGCATCGAGCTGGCAGAGGGAGGTCATCCCTTGCCCAGCGAGGCCGGCCTCGCGGCTACCCGGCGCATCCTCGAGATCGTGGAGCAGGCCGGTCCGGACGACCTCTTCATCAGCCTGATCAGCGGCGGGAGCTCCGCCCTGATGAGCTGCCCGCTCCCGGGGATCACGCTGGAAGACGAGCAGCGGGTGACCGAGGCGCTCCTCACGAGCAGCGCCCGCATCCTCGAGATCAACGCCGTGCGGCGCCACCTCTCGGCGGTGAACGGCGGTCGGTTAGCCCAACGGATCGAGGCACGGGGGGCGGAGCTGATCAACCTGATCATCTCCGACAGCGTGGGGAAGAGACCCGCGCTGAATCCCGGAGAGTCCACGGAGTTCGTCGGGACGCCAGTGGCCCCGGACGGGACCACGCTGCAGGATGCGCGAGACGCGCTGGAGCGATACCGCCTCTCGGCACGCGCGCCGCGTTCCGTCGTCGAATTCTTGAGGAATGCTGGCCCGGGACAGGAGACGCCCAAGGCCTTCGGCGAGCGCGTGCACCACTTCGTCCTCCTGCGTCCCGCCAACGTCTGCGAGGCGGCGAAGGCTGCGGCGGAAGCGATGGGGCTTCCGGCCTGCATCCTCACCACGCAGCTCGAAGGGGAGAGTCGCGAGGCCGGGACGTTTCTCGCCTGCGTGGCGAAGGAGATCACGCTGAACCGGCGTCCCGTCGCGCCCCCGTGCATCCTGATCGCGGGCGGAGAGACCACGACTCGCATTGACGGCAAGGCCGGGGTGGGCGGGCCCTCGCAGGAGCTGGCCTTGAGCTTTGCCCTGGAGATTGCCGATCGGCAGGGTATCAGCATCTGCGCCCTCGACACGGATGGGACGGATGGCCCGACCGACGTCGCCGGCGGGATCGCCGACGGGGGGACGGTGGGACGAGCCGGGCGCGAGGGGCTGGACGTGTACCGACGACTGTGGGACCATGACAGCGGATCGGTGCTGCTGGCTCTCGGCGACGCGGTCGTGACGGGGAACACGGGCACAAACCTCTGCGACCTGAACGTGATCTTCGTGTCCGGTGAGAACGGCGCCTGATCGGCGTCGGATGGGGCGTGGGATGGCAGACCAGCGTATTGCGGCACTCAAGGCCCGCGAGATCCTGGACAGCAAGGCGCGGCCGATGGTGGAGGTGGATGTCTGGACCGCCGATGGCGTCATGGGGAGGGGTGCGTCTCCCTGCGGCACCTCCGTGGGGAAGCACGAGGCCTTCGTACTGCGCGACGGCGGGATGCGCTATGGCGGGCTGGGCGTCCAGCGGGCGGTGCGGAATGCGGTCGAGGTCATCTTCCCAGCCATCCAGGGGAAGAGCGTTCTCGACCAGCGCGGGCTCGACGAGTGCCTGATCGCCCTGGACGGGACGCCGAACAAGTCGCGCCTGGGGGCGAACGCCGTCTACAGCGTCTCCATCGCCGTGGCGCGGGCCGCGGCGGCCGCCCAGGGGATTCCTCTGTACCGGCATCTGGGCGGACCGGAGGCCACCCGCCTGCCGGTGCCGATGTTCAACATGGTGAACGGGGGGACCTTCGGGGCCGTCCAGATGGAGATCCAGGAGTTCCACCTGATCCCGGCGAGTGCGGAGCGGTATTCCGAGGCTCTGCGGATGGGTGTGGAGACTTACAACGCCCTGGGTGACGTCATCCGGCGCCGGTACGGGAAGGACCGCCTGCACGTCGGTTCCTCGGCAGGGTACGGCGCGCCCTCGAGCGACCCGGCCGAGATTCTCGAGGTCTTGCTGGAGGCGGCGCAGGCGGCGGGGTACGGCGGCGAGTGCCGTGTGGGCCTGGACTGTGCCGCCAGTCATTTCTACGACTCCGCGGCGGGCTGTTACCGCTTCCGCGGCAAGGCGGCGGGCCGCGAGGAACTCATCGCGTACCTGGAGAGCCTGGCCAAGTCCTTCGATCTCTTTATGATCGAGGATCCGCTGGAGGAGAACGACTTCGACGGCTTTGCCACGGTCACCCGCCGGATCCCGACCCTGATCGTCGGGGATGACCTGTTCGTGACGAACCTCGAACGGGTGAAGCGGGGCGTGGCGCTCGGGGCGGCGAATGCCATGGTGCTGAAGCCCAACATGGTGGGAACGATCACCGAGGCAATGGACGCGGCCCGCTACGCCACGGCGCACGGCTACTGCGTCGTCGGCTCAGGGCGGGCGGGTGGAAGCATCGACGATCCTGTCCCCGACGTCGCGGTGGCGGTGGGCGCGGCCCTGGTGAAGTTCGGGGCCCCGCGGACGGGCGAACGCCTGGGCAAGCAGAACTGTCTGCTCCGGATGGAGGAAGAGCTGGGCGACGCGGGTCGGTTCGCAGGACTGGAACTCTTCCGCACTTCATGAGGCACCGCATGCCATCTCGAGCGCCGCGCATCGGCATCAGTTGGGTGAACGCCGACCAAAGGGAGGCGGATCTGCTGGTCCTGGCGGTGGAGGCGGCGGGCGGCGAGCCGGTCCCGCTCCTGGCCGAGGCGTCCTCCTGGGCGAAGGAGATCCCAACGCTCCGCGGCCTGATCCTGAGCGGCGGGAACGCGGTGGACCCGCGCCGCTACGGCCAGGTGAACGAGGGGCTCTGCCGCACGGTCATCCCGCACCGGGACGAGCTGGAGTTTGACGCCTTCGAGTGTTGCCGCGAGCGCGGGCTGCCGATCCTGGGGGTCTGCCGGGGGATGCAGTTCCTGAACGTGTCGTGCGGCGGCTCGATGCTCCAGGACCTGACCATCACCATCGTCGAGCACGAGGCGACGGACGACGTCTCGTGCTTCCATCCCATCGAGGTCTTCCCCGGGACGCGCCTCGCGGCCCTGGCCGGGGCGCAGCAGAACCTCCGGGTGAACAGCCGCCACCATCAGGGGGTCCGGGAGGAACATCTGGCGCCGGGGCTGCGGATCTCCGCCTTGGCGCCGGACGGGATCGTCGAGGGAGTGGAAGGGACCGGCGAGCCGTTCCTGGTCGGGATCCAGTTCCACCCCGAGCACCCGGGCGAGGTGCCCGAGATGGTCGGCCTCTTCTCGATGCTGGTGGCCTGCGCCGCGGGGACGGCACCCTCCGGCGAACGGCCCGAGTAGGGGGCGAGCGGCATGCTCCAGTACGTCCTCCGGCGGTTGCTGCAGGCGATTCCCATGCTGATCGGGATCTCGTTCGCGGCCTTCGTGCTCATGCGCCTCGCCCCCGGCGGCCCGATGGCGATCTATGCCCAGAATCCCAACATGAGCGAGGCCGACATGCGGCGGATCGAGCACATCCTCGGCCTGGATCAGCCGATCCACATCCAGTACCTGAAGTGGGCCGCCGGCATGTCCACGGGGACCATGGGCTACTCCTACCGCACGGGCCGCCCCGTGGGCCGGGTCATCCTCGAGCGGGTGCCCGCCACCGTCCAGTTGATGGGCTTTGCCTACCTCATCGCCATCGTGCTGGGGATCGTCACGGGCATCGTGAGCGCCGTCCGGCGCCACAGCGTCTTCGACTACTGCGCGACGACGGGAGCCATGGTCGGCCTCTCGGTGCCCACCTTCTGGTTCGGCCTGATGGTCATCATCGTCTTCGCCGCCATGCTGCGCTGGATCCCCTCCGGCGGCATCGCCACGCTGGGCGCGCCCTTCTCGCTCTACGACCGGTTCCTCCACCTGATCGGGCCGGCCGCGGTCCTCGGCCTCTGGATGACCGCCACCTGGAGCCGGTACACGCGCTCCAGCGTCCTGGAAGTGATCGGCCAGGACTACATCCGCACGGCGCGGGCCAAGGGGCTGCGCTCGGGGACCATCCTGCTGCGCCACACGCTCCGGAACGCGCTGATCCCTCTCATCACGCTGGCCGGGCTGGAGTTCCGCAACCTCTTCGGCGGTGCCTTGGTGACGGAGACGGTCTTCTCCTGGCCGGGGGTGGGCCGCCTGTACCTCGACTCCCTGAACTACCAGGACTACTCGGTGATCCTGGGGCTGCTCCTGATCACCTCGGTCATGGTCCTGGCGGGGAGCCTTTTGGCGGATATCCTCTACGCCGTGGTGGATCCCCGGATTCGATTGAGGTAGGCGACGACATGCCGGCAGACAACGGGTGCGGGCGGGAGATCGAAGCGTGACGGCGGTGACGTCGTCCGGCAAGACAGAAGACGGGCGCCAGGCCGCCTACGCGGCGGGGGCCCGGCGGAACCGGTCCATCATCTGGGCCAAGTTCCACCGCAACCGGCTGGCCTCGGTGAGCGCGATCGTGGTGATCACCCTGCTCCTGCTGGCGGTCTTTGCCCCGTGGGTGGCCCCACGCGACCCACTCTACATCGACATGGCCCAGAAGTTCGCCAAGCCCGGCGAGGCCGGCTTCGTGCTGGGGGCCGACGAGCTGGGGCGGGACGTCCTCAGCCGCCTGCTCCACGCCGGCCGGGTGTCCCTGTCCGTGGGGCTGATGACCGCGCTCATCACCGTCCTGGTGGGCTCCATCCTGGGAGCCATGGCTGGCTACTACGGCGGGACGATCGACGCCGTCATCATGCGGCTGGTGGACGTCCTGCTCTCCATGCCCACGATCTTTCTGATGCTCGCGCTGGCGGCGTTCCTCAAGCCCACGCTCTTCACCATCACCTTGATCATCGGCCTGAACTCGTGGATGGCGGTGGCGCGCATGGTGCGCGGCCAGATCCTGTCCCTCAAGCAGCAGGAGTTCATCCTGGCGGCGCGCGCCATGGGGGCGAACGATGGCCGGCTGATCTTCCGGCAGCTCCTGCCCAACGCGTTCGCGCCGGTGCTGGTGGCGGCCACCCTGAACGTGGCGACCGCCATCCTCCTGGAGTCGTCCCTGAGCTACCTGGGGTACGGCATCCAGCCCCCCACGGCGAGCTGGGGGAACATGCTGAACAACGCGCAGACCTACGTGCTCTATGCGCCGTGGGTGGCCGTGTACCCGGGCATCATGATCACCTTGACCGTCCTCAGCTTCAACTTCGCCGGGGACGGCTTGCGGGACGCGCTGGATCCGCGTCTGAGCCTCGCATGAGGGGAGGGCGCTCGTGGCGATCTTGCGTCTTGGCGGTTGACGGTGTTCGGCTTGAACCGAGCTGGCGAGCACGGGAAGCAACGCGCGGCTGGAGACAAGGAGGAGGCCATGAACAAGCGGGAGAAGACGGATCGGCAATTGGCAACAGGTGCGCTCTCTCGACGGCAACTCTTGCAGGGGGCGGTGGCCGGGGGCCTGGTGGCCGCCGGGCTCCTGCGGACGCGCGGGGGCGAGGCGGCCCAGGCCGCCCCGGCCGGGGCGCCGACGCTGCAACCGCAGAAGGGGGGGCAGATCATCATCGGGATCTCGCAGGAGCCGCAGAACTTCAACCCCATCATGCCCACCATCGAGAGCCAGCG
>JBGPQZ010000095.1:0-10407 GCA_041489335.1 Methylomirabilia bacterium | reverse complement strand
GATGTACAAGATGGAACCCGCCGTGGCCGAGGGAGGCGAGGTCGTGATTTTTGCGCCGCGCCTCACCGAGGTCAGCTACACGCACGGCAAGCTGATTGACGAGATCGGCTATCACTGCCGTGACTATTTCCTCAAACAGTGGGACAGGTTCAAAGATTATCCAGGCGGAGTGCTGGCTCACTCGACGCACGTCAAAGGGCTGGGACAGTACGACGCGGCGACCGGCGTGGAAACATCGCGCATCCGCGTGACGCTGGCGACCGGCATCCCAGAGGAACACTGCCGCCGCATCAACCTGGGCTATCTCGATCCCAAGACGGTCAACGTGCGCGACTGGCAAGGTCGCGAGGACGAGAGTATACTCGTCGTGCCGAGAGCAGGAGAAATGTTGTATCGAGTCAAGTAGCAAGATGCAAGATGCAAATCAATCTTCAACGATGAAAGGAAGGAATACATTATGAGTCAAGCAGATATTGGCCTCATCGGTTTAGCCGTCATGGGCCAAAACCTGGTGTTGAACATGGAAGAGCATGGATTTACGGTGGCTGTGTTCAACCGCACCCTGTCCACCGTAGACGAATTTGTCAACGGCAACGCCAAAGGCAAGAACGTCATCGGCGTACATTCGATCCAGGAACTATGCAGCGTGCTTACCCCTGAAGGGTACCCTGGGGGCAAACGCCCGCGCCGGATCATGCTGATGGTCAAGGCCGGGCAGCCGGTGGATGATTTCATCGAGGCCCTCATCCCGCACCTGGAGCCGGGCGACATTATCATTGACGGCGGCAACTCGAACTATGGCGACACGATCCGTCGCACGGCCTACGTCGAGTCCAAGGGACTGCTCTACATCGGCGCCGGCGTTTCGGGCGGCGAGGAGGGCGCGCGCACCGGCCCATCCATCATGCCCGGTGGATCGCCGGCGGCCTGGCCGCACGTCAAGCCTATCTTCCAGGCCATCGCGGCCAAAGTGAAGCGCCCCGATGGCGGGGAGGACCCCTGCTGCGATTGGGTGGGCGAAAACGGCGCGGGCCACTATGTCAAAATGGTGCACAACGGCATCGAGTACGGCGACATGCAGTTGATCTGCGAGGCGTACCTGCTAATGCGGGACGGGCTGGGCATGAGCGCCGGCGAGATGCAGAAGGTCTTTGCCAGGTGGAACAAGGGCAAGCTCGACTCCTACCTGATCGAGATCACGCGCGACATCCTGAGGTTCCGGGACGCGGATGGCGCGCCGCTGGTGGACAAGATCGTGGACGCCGCCGAGCAGAAGGGCACCGGCAAGTGGACGGGCATCTCGGCGCTGGACATGGGCATCCCGCTCACCATGGTGGTCGAGGCGGTGCTGGGGCGGTCGCTCTCGGCGCTGAAGGACGAGCGCGTGGCGGCCTCCAAGGTGCTGTCCGGCCCCACATCCAAGTTCACCGGCGACAAGCAGGCGTTCGTGGATGACCTGCAAGAGGCGCTGTATGCCTCCAAGATCATCTCCTACACCCAGGGCTACATGCTGATGCGGGCGGCAGCCAAAGAGTACCACTGGAACCTCAACTACGGCGGCATCGCGCTGATGTGGCGCGGGGGCTGCATCATCCGCTCCGCCTTCCTGGGCAAGATCAAGGAGGCGTTCGACCAGAACCCCACTCTCGGCAACCTCCTTCTCGACCCCTACTTCAAGAAGCAGGTTGGCGCGGCGCAGCCGGCGTGGCGGCGCGTGGTGGCCAAGGCGGTCCAGAAGGGCATCCCGGTTCCGGCCATGGGGAGCGCCTTGGCGTTCTATGACGGGTACCGCCGCGAGCGGCTGCCCGCCAATCTGCTCCAGGCGCAGCGTGACTATTTCGGCGCGCACACTTACCAGCGCGTGGACAAGCCGCGTGGCGAGTACTTCCACACCAACTGGACGGGACGGGGCGGCGACGTGACCTCGACCGTCTGGAAGAAGAGCTAGGCCGACACGTCTGCAAGAGGGCACGCGGGACGACGAGGCGCCCACGTGCCTTTTTGCGTGCTGTGCGGGGTGAGACGGGGAGCCACGGTGCGAACGGCTTGGCGTCGGATCCTGCTCCTCGCGCTGGCGATGTTGGCCGCCTCGGTCCCGACCGGGGCCGCCACCCAGGCCGCGTTCCCGCACGGGGCGCGGGTCTCGGAGCGGCTCTTCGGCCTGCCGGGGCTCTCGAACGTGGGCCGGCTGGCGCCGGGAATCTACCGCGGGGCCCAGCCGCAGCCGAGCGGGTACGCCACACTCAAGGCGATGGGCTTCCGGACGGTGGTCAACCTTCGGAGCCAGCACAGCGAGAAGGCGGTGGTCGAGGCGGCGGGCATGCGCTCCATCGAGATCCCGATGCAGACTACCACCACGGTGAACGCGGAGACGGTCAAGCGGGTGGTGGCCCAGATGACGAATCCGGCGAACCAGCCCGTCTTCGTCCATTGCGCGCAGGGGCAGGACCGCACGGGCATCGTGGTGGCGGTCTACCGCATGGATGTCGAGGGCTGGAGTAACGACGAGGCCGAGGCGGAGATGCAGGCCTTCGGCTTCAACGACGTCTGGGTGCAGTTGAAGCACTTCGTCCGCCACTACCCTGCGAAGCGGGAGCAGGCACCGGCAAAGTAAGCGCGGTCTGGGGGGAGCATCCCGGAAGGTGACGGCACCATGGAGGAAGCCACATGCAGATCAAGGAGATCAAGCTCAAGGACCTGAATCCGAAGGCGTTCATCGCGGCGCAGGTGGAGAGCATCAGGGCCACGGTGGGCGACGGGACGGCGGTGGTGGCCCTGTCCGGCGGGGTGGACTCCTCGGTGGTGACGCTGCTGGGCCACCGGGCCCTCGGGCCGCGGCTGCTGGCCTACTTCATCGAGAACGGCATCATGCGCGCCGGCGAGCCCCCGGCCATCGTCTCCGCCTTCGAGCGGCTGGGCGTCCGGGTGGAGGTCGTGGACGCCAGGCGGCAGTTCTTCAAGGCGCTCAGGGGGCTGACCGATCCGGAGGAGAAGCGCGAGGCCATCACCCAGACCTTCTACAAGACCGTCTTCGGGCCGCTGGTCCGGAAGAGCGGCGCCAAGTTTCTCCTGCAGGGCACCAACTACACCGACGTGGAAGAGACCGTGGCTGGGATCAAGCGGCAGCACAACGTCCTCGCCCAGCTCGGCATCGACACCAAGAAGGCGTTCGGGTACCACATCCTGGAGCCCGTGATCCAGCTCCGGAAGACCGGCGTGCGGCGGGTGGGCAAGGCGCTGGGCCTCCCCAAGGTCATCTACGATCGGCCGCCCTTCCCGGGCCCCGCCCTTGCCGCCCGGGTCATCGGCGAGGTGACGCCCGAGCGGGTGGCCGTCGTCCGCACCGCGACGAAGGTCGTGGAGGAGGTCCTCGCCCGCTCTCGCGCGTTCCAGTACCTGGCCATCCTGCACCAGGACCAGGTCACCGGCATCCGGAAGGGACGGCGGGAGTTCGGCCACCAGATCGAGATCCGCTGCTGGGAGAGCACGGACGCCGTCACCGCAACTCCCACGCGGCTCCCCTGGCCCACGCTGGAGCGGCTGGCCCAGCGGATCACGGCGGAGGTCGAGGGCGTGGTCTCCGTGACCTACAACATCACCCGGAAGCCGCCCTCCACCATCGAGGCCGTCTAGACTGAGGCACCAGGAAGGCGCAGAGACGAGCAGCGCGAGTTGGTGACGGGAGAACCGAACACGGCCCGCCGCGCATGCGGCGGAGACGGTCTAGGCAAGCGAGCGGAGGAGATACCAGGCGCCCGCCGCGATCACGGCCGAGGCCGGGATGGTTAGGATCCAGGCCCAGACGATCCGGCCGGCCACCCCCCAGCGCACGGCGGAGAGCTTGGTGGTGGCCCCCACCCCCACGATGGCGCCCGTGATCGTGTGGGTCGTGGATACGGGAATGCCGAGGAACGTCGCGGCGAAGAGCGTGAGCGCCCCGCCGCTCTCCGCGCAGAAGCCCCCCACCGGCTTCAGCTTCGTGATCCTCATTCCCATGGTCTTGACGATCCGCCAGCCGCCGGAGAGCGTCCCCAGCCCCATGGCGGCGTGGCAGGCGAGCACCACCCACAGGGGCACGTGGAACTCGCCGCCCAGGTAGCCGGTCGAGAACAGCAGGACCGTGATGATGCCCATGGTCTTCTGGGCGTCGTTCCCTCCGTGGCCGAGGCTGTACATGGCCGCGGAGAAGAGCTGGCCGTGCCGGAACCAGCGGTCCACCTTCGCCGGAGTGGCGCGCCGGAAGATCCAGAATACCGCCGTCATGAAGCCGAAGCCCAGCCCGAGCCCCAGCAGCGGCGAGGCCACGATGGAGACGCCCACCTTGACCAAGCCCGCCGTGTCCAGTGCCGCGGGCCCCACCTTGGCGAGGCCGGCGCCGGCGAGCCCGCCGATGAGCGCGTGCGACGAGCTGGAGGGGATGCCGAAGTACCAGGTGATGAGGTCCCAGGCGATGGCGCCCGCCAGCGCGGAGGCCACCACGGCCGCATCCACGACCCTGGGATCGATGATCCCCTTGCCGATGGTCGTCGCGACGTGCAGGCCGAAGACCAGGAAGGCGATGAAGTTGAAGAACGCGGCCCAGAGGACCGCGGTGCGCGGCGAGAGGACCTGGGTGGACACCACGGTCGCGATGGAGTTCGCCGCGTCGTGGAAGCCGTTGACGTAGTCGAACACAAGGGCGAGGAGGATGATGCCGACGACGAGGAGGAGCACTACTCGTTCTCCAGGACGACGCCTTCGATCACGTCCGTGGCGTCCTCGCAGCAGTCGGTCGCCTCCTCCAGAATCTCGTAGATCTCCTTCCACTTCATGATCAAGACCGGATCCTTCTCCTCCTTGAACAGCTTGGCCAAGCCCTCGCGCAGGTTCTCGTCGTTCGCGTTCTCGATCCGGTTGATCTCCACGCACGCCGCCATGATCTTGTCCCGCTCGTGCTTCAGGTTGCGCAGCCCCTGGACCGCCACCTGGAGCTGCGTCGTGGCGCTGACCAGGTTCTGCGCCAGGCGTTTGGCCACGATCGTGGCCCGGGTGATCTCGTAGAGCCAGAGGCGCTCGGCGGCCGCCTCCATCGCGTCGAGGATGTCGTCCAATTGGCTGGTCAGGTGGTGGATCTCGTTCCGGTCGAACGGGGTCACGAACGTCTTGCGGAGCATCGCGATGGTTTGGTGGGTCACGACGTCCGCCTCGTGCTCCACCTCCTTGATGCGCCGGGCCTTGGGGCCGGGGGCCTCGGGGTCCTCGATGAACTGCGCGAGCAGCTTTGCCCCCTCGACGGCGAGGGCTGCTTGCTTTTCGAAAAGGTCGAAGAAGCCGAACTCAAACGGCAGCAGATGCAAGCCCACGGGTGTCTCCTCTCACAGACCGCACACCGGCGCCGGACCATCTCGGCCCGCCGGGCCGGCCGCGCGCTGTTCCCCGGCGTGCTCATCGCTTGGACGCCTATCGTATAGCCATACCGCAAGCATTTCAAGGCAGACGTCACGAACCACGAAGCGATCGCCCACGCGCGCCGCGCCTTCGCAGCATGGCGCACACGGGCTTCCCATGTCAATACGAGAGACCGCTCGGGTGCCGTTTCTCATGCCGTTTCTCATGCCTTGACCTGCCGGTGGCGGGTCTGATAGTCTCACATCGCTTTTCCGTCGTGGAATGTCCCGGAAGTTCGCGCTGCCGCTCACCCGCGGCGAGAGAGAAGGAGCCTCCCATGATCGACACGGCCACCCTCATCCCGAAGCTCACGCGAACCCTTGACTTCGCCGCGGCGCAGGTGCGGAGCCTCGTCGAGCAGTACCCGGATTTCTCCCCCATGTACACCCAGGCCGGGAAGTGGAAGCACCAAGGCGAGGCCTGGACCCACTGGTGCGATGGCTTCCTGCCGGGGATGATGTGGCTCATCCACCGGCGCACGGGGGTTCCCTGGCTCCGCGAGCAGGCCGAGCGGTACTCCAAGCCGCTGGAGCCGCGGCAGTACGACCGGGGCGTCCACGACCTGGGTTTTCTCTTCATGTCCACGTACCACCACTGGTACCGCCTCGCCCGCGACCCAGGCCTCCGTGCCGTCCTGATCCAGGCGGGGAAGACCATGGGTCTGCGCTTCCAGAAAAAGGGGAAGTACATCAGCTCGTTCATCGGCCCGGAGTCCACCTTCATCGACATCATGATGAACGTCGGGATCATGTTTTACGCAGCCCGCGAGGCGCAGGATGCGGCACTGCACCAGACCGCGCTGGACCACTGCCTGACGACGCGGCGGTACCTCGTGCGGGGCGACGGCTCCACGGTACACGAGGGGATCTTCGACCTCACGAGCGGCGAGTTCCTCCGCGAGAGCACGCATCAGGGATGCCGCGCCGACTCCTGCTGGTCTCGCGGTCTCACCTGGTCCCTCTACGGGTTCGGGATCGCCTACCGGTACACCCAGGACCGCCGGTTCCTCGAGACCGCCGAGCTCAACGCCGACTTCTACATCGACGCCACGCCGCGGCATGGAGTTCCGCCGTGGGACTACGACGCCCCGGCCGAGCGGCGGACCCAGCCCGACAGCAGCGCCGCCGCCATCGCCGCCTCGGGACTCTTAGACCTCGCCGCCTTCACGCCATCGCGGGCCAAGTCCCGCCTGTACCATGATACCGCCTTGACGATCCTCGATACGCTGACGGAGGACGAGTTCCTGGCCCGGAACACGCCCGGGTGGGAAGGGATCCTGAAGCGGGGGGTCTATCACATCAACAAGGGCCTGGGAGTGGACGAGTCGGTCATGTGGGGCGAGTACTTCTTCGTCGAGGCCCTGGTGAAAGCCCTGGACATCCTGAGGGCGTAGGCGATCGAGCGAGCACCAGGCAGGCAACGAGCATGGATTGAGGAGGCCGAATCATGAGTGATCGCGTCACTGGTGAGGGGGAGGCGGCCGCCGGGCAGCCCGTCACCTCTCAAGGCGCACCCGCGGATCTCTCGACGCAGCTGGCCCGGATGGCGGCGCTCCTTCAGGACCTGGAGCAGAACCTGGAGGCCAAGGTGGCGGCGCGCACGGCCGCCTTGCAGACGGCCAACCTGGAGCTGGCACGAGCCTCCCAGGCCAAGTCTGAGTTCCTCGCCCACATGTCCCACGATCTCCGGCAGCCGCTCAACACCATCATCGGCTTCACCGATCTGCTCCTCACGGCCCAGGGGGAGCCGCTCAGCGCCCGGCAGCGCCGCTACCTCGGGCACGTGGCCACGGCCGGCCGACAGTTGCTCAGCCTGATCAACGACCTCCTGGACCTGAGCCGAGTGGAGGCCGGACGGTTGGAGCTCAACCCGGAGCCCTGTGACGTCAACGCGCTCTTGGAGGAAACGCTCGCGCAGTTCCGGACCCAGACCCAAGCCGGGGGACCCTCCCTCGTGTTGGAGATTGCGTCCCCGCTGGGCGAACTATTGGTGGACCGTGTCCGCCTCCGGCAGATCCTCCACAACCTGATCTCCAACGCCGTCAAGTTCACGCCGGAGGGGGGCCTGATCACGGTCACGGCGCGGCAGGTCGGACTGCAGGTGGAGATCGCCGTCCGCGACACGGGCGTGGGCATTTCTCCCGAGGATCAGCAGCGCATCTTCGAAGCCTACGAGCAGGCGGGCTCCAGCGAAAGTATGCAGAAGGGGACGGGCCTGGGCCTGCCCATCACCAAGCGGCTGGTCGAGCTCCACGGCGGTCGCATCCAGGTGCGGAGCGCCCCCGCTCAGGGCAGCACCTTCACCGTCTCCCTGCCGGGCGCGACTCCTACCGATCTCGAGGTGGATCCTCACGCGGAGTCTCGCCCCCTGGTTCTCGTGATCGAGGACGACATGCTGGCGGCGGAGATGATTCGCACCCACCTGACGGAAGGAGGCTACCGCGTCGCCATCGTGGCCAGCGGCCATGCCGGTCTCGGCGCGGCCAGGCAACTGCACCCCCACGCCATCACGCTCGACCTCGGCCTGCCGGATCTGGATGGCTGGCAGGTCCTCTTCCGCCTGAAGCGGGATCCGGCCACGCAGGAGATTCCGGTCCTCATCGTGAGCGCCCGGGAGCGCGGCGATCTCGGGATCAGCCTCGGGGCGGTGGACTGGCTGACCAAGCCGGTGACTGCGCCACGTCTCCTCACGGCTCTCCGTCGCTGCCAGGCCCTCGGCGCCCCCCGACGCCCGCTTCGCATCCTGGTGGTGGACGACGAGCCCGTGGTCCTCGAGGCCCTGGAAGCTCTCCTCGTCACCGAGGGTCATCAGATCCTGCGCGCCCAGGATGGGGAGGGTGCCCTGCGGCAGGCGCAGGCCGAACGGCCGGACATCATCCTGCTGGATCTCCACCTCCCGGACCTGAGCGGCTTCGAAGTGGTGACGCGCCTCCGGGAGATCCCCGGCCTGGAGGAGACGCCCGTGGTGGCCTTCTCCGGCAAGTTCGTCACGCCCGAAGAGCGCAGCCTCCTCACCCAGCAGGCGGTCCAGTTTGTCGGGAAATATGGGGGCGTGGCCATCCAGCAGTTGCTGGGCGACCTGCGGCGGATCAGCGCCCTCGTGAACTGAACGGAGAGCCCCTGAAGCGGCTGCCGGGGGCATCACGAGGTCGCTTCGCCGAGCGCCTCGCGGAGAAGCCGGAATGCCCGATCGAGCCGTTCCTCAGCCGCGCCCGCTTTCGGCGCCCAGGTGCTGACGAAGACCTCCATCCGGACGTCCGAACCGAAGTGCGTCGGGTGGCTCTTGCAGAACACCTCGGGCAACTCCCGCATGACGCGGCCCAGGACCGGCGCCACCGCGGATTCGTCGCGGGCCAGCGTGGTGATCCGGCGCTCCAGATAGACGGCGCCGCCCGTTCGCTCGGCGAGCGCCGGCATGACCGAGTGCTCCAGGATCGCAACCATCTCAGCGGGCACCCCCGGCAGGGTCACGCAGAGCACCCCGCCGGCCTCCAGCCACATCCCGGGAGCCGCGCCGACAGGATTGGGGAGCGGGCGCGCCCCCTGGGGCAGCCAGGCCATCTTCTCGCGTGCCGGCGTGAGCGCCGGATCATCCACGGCACCCGCAGCGTGCAGCTCGGCGTAGCGTGCCGCCACCAGCCTGCGCGCCTCCTCGTCCAGCCGAAGCGGGTGGCCCGTCGCCTCGGCCAGCGCGGAGAGCGTCAAGTCATCATCGGTGGGACCGAGGCCGCCGGTGGTGATCACCAGCGCGGCCCCGTCTTCCCGCGCCCGTGCAATCTCCCGGACGATCGCCACCAGATCGTCGTCGCACGAGACGATCCGCAGGACCTCGCAGCCCAGGCCGGTGAGCCGGCGCGCCAGGACCCAGGAGTTCCCGTCCTGGATGCGCCCGCGCAGAATCTCCCGACCAATCGCCAGGATCACCGCCCGTATTGCCATCTCTCCTTGCTCCATGCCAGGGTCATGATAACATAAACATGAATGCAGAGAGTGCCGTTGCAGGTTCGCCCCTCGCGGCTCATGGCCCATGGCTCGTGGCGCGCGTCGGTGAGGTGCCCATGTCGCACGATTGGATGTCCCTTCTGAGGCAGATCGGCCGAGACCATCGCTCCGGCGCCAGCATGCTACTCGGCCAGGCGATCGAGGCCGCCCGCCTGTTTCTCGTGGAGACGCGCGGGCTGTCCCGCGCCCGGCTGACCGCACCCTTGAGGCGATTCACCCTCGGCCTCACGCAGGGCCAGCCCTCCCTGGCCCCCTTCCTCACATTGGCCAACGCCATGTGGCAGGGGCTCGAGAAGCATCCGGCCGCCCCGACGGCCTGGGACGATCTGCACGACGCCCTGGTCGAGTATGTGGACGGGATCGACCACGGGCTCCAGGCCACGGTGCGGGAGGCCGCGCGGCTGGTCCGGCCGCGCTCCATTGTCCTGACCTACTCGAACAGCACGGCCGTGCGTATGACGCTTCAGCGTGCGCTCGCGTCCGGGCGTCGCTTCGAGGTCATCTGCTCCGAGTCCCGCCCCATGAACGAGGGCCTGGCCCTGGCCCGCAAGCTGGCGCGCTCCGGCATCCCGGTGCATCTGGTGGTGGATGCGGCGATGGTGGACTGGGTCGGCCGGGCCGACCTCGTCCTCTTGGGGGCCGACGCTGTCCTGCCAGGGAGCGTGGTCAACAAGGTGGGAACCTACGCGCTCCTCGAGGCCGCCGCGCGGAGCCACGTGCCGGCCTACGTCCTGGCGGATGGGAGCAAGTGGCTGCCCGATCGCCTGCTACCGTTCTGGCGAGCCCGGGAAGAAGCCCCGCGCGAGATCACCGCCGCGCGCGACCCGAACCTGCACGTCCACAACTACTACTTCGAGCCGGCCCCGCTGCGCCTGGTCACCGGCCTCATCTGGGATGGGGGGCTTGCCGCGCCGGACCAAGTCACCAAACGCATCGCCCGCCTGAAGGTGTCCCTCGACCTCGTGCGCTTCCTCCGCAG
>JBGPQZ010000094.1:0-10449 GCA_041489335.1 Methylomirabilia bacterium | reverse complement strand
TTTTGCATTCGAGATTGCTTGAGCCTTCCCTTCTCCCTTGATCCCGGCGTATCCTAAACGAGATTGCGTCTTCGAGGCAATGGAAACTCTGGCTCGTGCGCGGCTGGCTCGTGCGCGGCTTGACGCTCAACCGGGTTCAGTGCTAAGGTGGCCTCCGGTTCCCCCGCCGTGCACGCCAGTCATACCTCGGGCTGTTCGGCAAAGAGTCGTGCGGATGTTATCGGACTGTCACACGGGTGCGTGAGCCAGGGGAAACCCTCGCCCCGGCCGGTCGAGGCCGTCGAGGCGGGCAGCGCGTTCCCGCGGACGCCAGGAGAGAGCGACCATGCAGCGATTGGCCCTTGTACCGGCAGGTGCGATCCGGAAGGTCGGTTGGCCTGTGCTCCTTTGCCTTTTCGCGCTCTTCGCCAGCACCGCTCCGGCCCTGGCCGCCGAGGAGGTGCGCATCTACACCTACATGCTGGTGATCCAGGAGGAGCTGACCAAGGTCCTCTCCGAGAACACCGGGACCCAGGTCAAGACCCTCGGCCTCTCCGGCGGGGAGCTCTGGGCGCGCGTCCAGGCGGAGAAACCGAACATCGGGGCGGATGTCCTCTTCGGATTCGGACCGGCCACGGCCATCCTGGGGAAGAGGGAGGGCCTCTGGGCACCGTACCCGGACGCCCCGGCCTGGCGAGACATCCACTCCCGCTACAAGGACAAGGACGGGACCTATTACGACGTGGGTACCTCCTCCTTCGTCCTGGTCGGCAACAAGGACCTCCTGGCCAAGAAGGGCCTCAAGATGCCGGAGTCCTGGCACGACCTCCTGGATCCCAAGTGGAAGGGTGAGATCGTGATGCCCTCCCCCGTCACCTCGGGGACGGCCTTCATGATCAACGCCACCTTCCTGCAGCTTTTGGGCTGGGAGAAGGGCTGGGACTTCCTGGAGAAGCTGGACAAGAACGTCGCCCAGTACACCAAGAGCGGGAACGCGCCGCTCGAGCACGTGGGCCGCGGGGAGTACATCCTCGGCCTCACCTCGGACGAGAAGGTGCCGCAGCGGATCCAGCAGGGCTTCCCGATCTACTGGTCCGTCCCGAAGGAAGGACTGGGGTACGAGGGCAACATCCTCGCCATCGTGAAGGGCACCAAGGTGCTCGAGGCGGCGAAGCGGGTCGTCAACTTCGCGGGGACGGAGAAGTTCCAGCGCTGGCTCGCGCAGTTCGGGTATCTGACGGCCCGGGACGCCCCCAACCCGATGTACCAGACCAAGCCGAAGCTGATCGACTATTCGTACGAGTGGGCGGCGGACAACCACGCCCGCATCATCGAGGCCTGGAAGACGAAGTTCCTCAGGAAGTAGCAGCAGCCAAGCCGCCAATCCGGAGCCGGTCGCCGACCGGCTGTTAGGCACATGTCCACAGAACTTCTTCTCGAACGACCGGTGCCGCGGCGCGGGGTCGGGGGGGGATCCCTGGCCCGGCTGCTGCCGGCCTTCCTGGCCATGGTGTTGGTGGGGTGGCTGTTCCTCTTCATCGCCTACCCCACGGCAGCCGTGCTCGTCAAGAGCGTGTCGGCGAAGGGCGGGGGATTCACCCTCGGCCATTTCCAGACCTTCTTTGCCAAGCCCTACTTCCTGCGGTCGCTCCGGAACACGCTGATCCTGGGGAGCGTGGTCACCGCACTCTGCACGGGCCTGGGCTGCGCCTTGGCCTACCTGGTGACGCGGGGCCCCTGGGCGCTGCGGCTCCCTCTGCGCACACTCACGCTGGCCCCGCTGATCGCGCCCCCGTATCTCTTCGGCCTATCCCTGATCATCCTGGGCGGCCGGCGCGGGCTCCTCGCCCAGCTCCTGGGAACCCAGATCCCGCTCTACGGCTGGCTCGGCGTCATCCTGTCCCAGATTCTGTCCCTCTTGCCGGTCGCCTTCCTCATGATCGAGAACGTCCTCTTGTCGCTCGACCCGAGCCTCGAGGACTGCGCCAGCGACCTGGGCGCGGGGGAGCGCACCCGCCTGCGCACCATCGTCCTTCCCCTGATCACCCCCGGCCTGCTCAAGGCGGCCCTGCTGGTCTTCGGGTTGTCCATCGCCGACTTCGGGAACCCGGCCTTGCTCGGCGGCGGACTGTCCTTCCTGGCGCCGGACGCCTTCCTGATGGTGACCGGCGAGTGGAACATGGAGATGGCCAGCGTCATCTCCGTGGTTCTGCTGGTCCCGACCCTGGCGATCTTCCTCGTGCAGCACTACTGGCTGCGGGAGAAGACGTACGCCACCGTGACCGGCGCCACCCAGGCCGCCGAGGCGCCGGGCATCGCCCCCGGCCTCTGCGTCGCCCTGCTGATCCCCTCCCTTGCCTATGTAGTCGCGGTCGGCCTGTCGTACGGGGTCATCCTGCTGGGGGCCTTCACCAAGCTGGTGGGCATCGACAACACCTTCACCCTCCAGCACCTGACCCGGGACATCGGGCTGGACGCCATCTGGACCAGCCTCAAGGTCTCCGCGGCGGCGGGGGCGCTGGCGGCGCTGGTGGGGACCGGACTTGCCTACCTGTCCGTGCGGGCCGAGATCCGGCTGCGGGGAGCGCTGGAGCTCATCACCCTGGTGGGCTTCGCCCTGCCCGGCACGGTCATGGGCATCGGCTACGTCCTGGCTTTCAATCGCCCGCCGCTTCTGCTCACCGGGACCCTCGCCATCCTGACCCTGAACATGATCGCCCGCTTCCTGGCGGTCGGCCTGGAGGCCGGCGTGAGCAAGCTCCGGCAGATCGACGTCAGCCTCGAGGAGGCCTCGGCGGACCTGGGGGCCGGGATCCTCACGACGCTCCGCCGCATCACCGTGCCCCTCATGTCCTCCGCTTTCGCCGCCGGCTTCCTCTTCACCTTCATGCAGTCCATGATCAGCCTGAGCGCGGCCATCTTCCTGGTGGCCCCCGGGAACCTCTTGGCCTCGGTGTACATCTTCAACCGGGCGCGGGACGGGGACATGGGGATCGCCTGCGCGACCTCGCTCATCCTGATCGTCAGTCTCGCCGCTTGTCTGGCCGGCCTGGCCGCGGCCGCGCGGCGGGCCGGCTTCAAGATCTTCGCCGCCCATGCCTGAGCGCGCGAGGGGGGACCGAATGACCGAGAATGCGCTCCTCGCCATCGAGGGGCTCGGCAAGCGCTACGGGGGGGTCGTGGCGGTGCGCGACCTCACGGCGCACATCCGCCGCGGCGAGCTGGTCTCCTTCGTGGGGCCGAGCGGCTGCGGCAAGACCACGCTGCTCCGGCTCCTCAGCGGCTTCCTCCGTCCGGACGCCGGCCGGATCGTCCTGGACGGGGAGGACATCACGCTCCTCCCGCCCAACCAGCGCGCCACGGCCATGGTCTTCCAGAACTACGCCCTCTTCCCGCATCTGACCGTGGCCGAGAACATCGGCTACGCCCTCAGCATCCGGAAAAGGCCCCGCGCCGAGATCGCCCGCCGCGTGGAGGAACTGCTGGCGCTGGTGCAGCTCACGGGCCTCGACCTGCGCCGGCCGGCGGAGCTCTCCGGCGGCCAGCAGCAGCGGGTGGCGCTGGCGCGGGCCCTGAGCCTGCAGCCCAAGGTGCTGCTCCTGGACGAGCCGCTCTCCAATCTGGACGCCAACCTCCGGGTGCAGATGCGGGCGGAGATCACCCGGCTCCAGCGGGGGCTCACCCAGACGATCATCTTCGTCACGCACGACCAGGAAGAGGCCATGAGCATCTCGGACCGCATCATGGTGATGGCGCAGGGCCGGATCCTGCAGGCCGGCAGCCCGCGGGAGGTCTACGAGCGGCCCACCACCGAGTTCGTGGCCCGCTTCGTGGGCGTGGCCAACTTCCTGGAGGGAGTCCTCGGCGGAGACGCCGGGAGCCGCCCCGCCGTGCTGACGCCGCTCGGCCCCCTGGCGCTCCGCGCGCGGGCAACGGAGCTCGCGCCAGGGGCCCGCGTCTTCGTCCTGGTGCGCCCCGAGGCCATCCGCCTCCACCCGCCCAACGACGGGACCGGCGGGAACGCCCTCCCCGGCAGGGTTCAGCAGGCGGTCTATACCGGCGCCCTCATCCGCTACACCGTCGAGGTCGGCGGGATCCCCCTCACGGTGGACTGCGCGGATCCCAGCCACACCCCGGCCTTTCGCCGGGGGGACGCCGTGACCGTGGTCCTGCCCGACGACCCTCACCTGCTCCCCGCTGCATCCGCCTAGCCCCCGCCCTCTCCGTCCGGGGCCAGACTTCACGCAGGCGACGAATATGGTCCGGGGCAGACGTCACCGATGCCACGAAACGACTGCGGGCGGAGGACCGACGGAGGGACTCCGGCGAGGGCTCAGGCAGGCGGGGGGATAGGGACTACGGCGCAGGCGGGGTCTGGTTCTGGTCGAGACGCTCGACGCGGGGCAGCAGCTCGTCGCGGGCCTGGACGAGGTCTTCCGGGAAGTCGATCTCGACCCAGGGCAGGTCCCCGACCTCCACTACCCCGATGGGGACCTCGACGGCCAGCTCCCGGAAGGTTTCCTCGTACTCCACGGAATCCTTGCCGGTCTCGACGAATTCCTCGAGAATGTCGCGCAGGACCTCCGCCGCCTCGGCGGACAGCCGGAGGATGCCGACGGCCTCGCCGCGGATGCGCGGGTCGGGACCGATCTTCTTCGTCACCTCGACGACCCACCCATCCTCGCAGACGACCTTCTGCTCCTCCCCGGTGTCCTGGAACTGCTCGTCCACCGCGATGGCATTGACGCTGGGGGAGGCCAGCAGGCGCGCCAGCATCTCCTGCGGGAAGAGGATGTCCGCGTCCATGATCAGGATGTCGTCGTCGAATTCGTGACGCGCGGACCAGAGGGAGAGGATGTTCCCGCGGGTGAACTGCGGGTTCTCGACGAAGCGCACCTCGACCGCCGCGGGCCCTTTGGCCGCCTCGGCCATCACCTGCTCCTTCAGGTGCCCGACGACGAACACCGCCTCGCGCACGCCGAGGGCGGCGAAGGCGTCCAGGTAGCGCATGAGGAGCGACTCGCCCCCGAGATTCAGGAGGCTTTTCGGCGTCGCCTCGGTATGCGGTTTGAGCCGCCAGCCCACCCCGGCGGCAAGAATGATGGCGCGCATACGCTGTCCGTAGGAGGTGCGCTGGAAATCCGCGCGATGCTACGCGAGGAGAAACCAGGGTGTCAAGCGGAATCCCATCGCGGCTCCCCTTTCCACGCCCGCGATTATTCGCGAACATGGTCGCGAATAATCCGGGTTACCCTCCAACACGTGCGGTTTCCGCCGGGGAGAGCGGTATGGCCTACACCGATCTGCGAGAGTTCATCACCGCCCTGGACCACGCCAGCCGCCTGCCCAAGTACGGCTCGAAGATGGGCGTGGACGCCACGCGGAAGTGGCCCGAGGAGGGCTTCACCCGCCCCTGGCCCGACCAGATCGTGATGGACCCGCGGATCAAAGAGCTCGTCGACCGCCGCTGGGCCGAGTACGGGCTGGACTGAGCAACCTGCTCGGAGCCACCTACCCGCATCACTCCGTCAACGATGTCCCGCACTACGCGGTGCGGAAGCACAACGAGACGGGCCTGGCGGGCGCGCGGCGAGTGCAACCTGCTATTCTTGCCAGCGTAGTGTCCGTACGCTTGCCAACGAGTCCCCCAGTAATGAGCCCTGTTCGGCGGTCGTTCTTGACAGGTGTTGTCAGATATGACAACGTAGGAATCTAGGAGCGCATCCTCTGGCGCGCATTGCGTCAGCGAATGAAGCAGGAGTCGCGACGGCACATGACCAGACGCACACGACCCGTGTCCTGGATCCGGGCGGCGCTCAAGGCGTTCGAGACGTTCCCGAACGGTGCCCGATCGATCTGTCTGGCCGCTTTGACGATCGCGGCCGAGGGTGGCAAGGCGGACATTGCGACGCCCATGCGCGGGATGGGATCGGGGGTGTATGAGATTGCCCTGCCCTTTCGCGGTCATGCGTTCCGGGTGGTCTATGCCGTGCAGCTTCGCGATGAACTCTGGGTCGTGCATGCGTTTCAGAAGAAATCGACACAGGGCATCAAGACACCCCAGCGCGAAATCGATCTGATCAGGGACCGCTTGAAGCGGCTGAAGGAGATGCAGCAATGAAAGACCAAGAGTTGGAAGTTGTGCGCGGAAGCGGGAACGTGTTTCGTGACCTCGGGCACGAGAACGCGGATGTCGAACAATTCAAGGCGATCCTGGCCGCCGAAATCATCAAGGCGCTCGATCGGGAGGGCCTGAGCGTGCGCGGGGCCCAGGGGCGCACCAGGATTGCGGCGGCCGACTTCTCGCGCATCCGCAATGCGGAACTCGGGCGGTTCACGGTCGATCGGCTCATGTCGATCATCAACCGGCTCGGGTCCCGGGTGGACGTGAAGGTCAAGATACGGCGTGGAGATCCGGTCGCGGACAGGGTCCCAGCTTAGGGTGAGCTGAGGTGGTGAGGTGACAGGGATTTGGTGATAGGAATGTGCGTATGAGGGGTGGCGCGCCGAACTCCCCGGCCAGGCCCGCAAGGTGATGCACGCCCTCTGGGGCCTGGGCCAGGTCATGGTGACCAAGGTCATCGTCGTGGTGGATCGGGATGTCAACCTCCGCGATTATTCCGAGGTGGCCTGGATGGCGCCTGGGATCCTGAGGCGCAGGACGGCCCCTTCCGGCCGCTGGCCGTCGCGGCCTCTCGCACCCGCCGGATCAGCCTGGGCACCGGCATCGGAACGCGATCAAGCGGTGGCGGCCTCCCGGCCGGCCGCCTGGCCCGAAGACCAGGCCCACTGCAGGTTGAAGCCGCCGCAGTCGCCGGTGATATCCAGCACCTCGCCCGCCGCGAATACCCCCTTGACGATCCGCGACTCCATGGTCTCAGCCGAAAAATCCGCGGTCCGGATGCCGCCGGCCATGACCTGGCTATCGTTCCACGAGAGCGAACCGGTGATTTCAAACACCCATTGCTTCAGAACCTGGACCATGCGCCGGGCTTCCTCCGGCGAAACCTGGCCGGCCGGTTTGTGCGGCTGGGTGAGACGGGCCTCCTGCAGAAGCACCGGAATGAACCGTTTGTGCACCAGGCCCACCAGGACGAAATCCAGGGGTGCCTCCGGACGGAGCGAACATCGCTCCTCCAGTTGGATCAGCAGTTGTTCCGCACTCCAGCTCGGAAACAGGTCCAGGGTCACGGTCACGCTCTTGTTCTGCTGTCGCGCCCGGTTCGCAGCCTGACTCAGCTGAATGATCGGCGGTCCGGAGAGGCCGTAATCGGTAAAGAGGATTTCCCCGCCTTCATCGGCTTCCGGATGCCCGTCGACCTCGAGGCAGGCCTGGGCCATGACCTTGGTCCCCTTGAGCTGCCGGTTGAAGCGCGCACCGGTCTTGAGCGGGACCAGGGCCGGGAAAACCGGTACCTCCGCGTGTCCCAGCTGTTTCAGCAGGTCGATCCCGGATCCATTACCGCCCAGCTGCGGCGCCGCTTTGCTGCCGGCCGCGAGAATGACCCGGTCTGCCTGTTCCTCGCCCTCCGGCCAGCGGAGGACGAAAGCGCCTCCCCGCCGGGAGATGTGTTTCACCGGTGCCAGCAGCCGGACGGCTACTCCCAGGCGCGTGATCTCGTAGCGCAACACGTCCAGGACAGCGGAGGCCTGTCCGGTAAGGGGAAACACCCGGCCCGCCTCCTCCACGGTCGTGCAGATCCCCAGGGACTGGAAGAACTCCATGGTCTTGCTTGCCGGAAATCTCCGCAAGGCCGGACGGCTGAACCCCGGGTCCGCACCGTGGTAATGCTCCGCGGTACTGCCGATGTTGGTCAGGTTGCAGCGGCCGTTGCCCGTGGCCAGCAGTTTTCTTCCCATCCGGTCCTGCCGCTCCAGCAGCGTGACGCGGCTGCCCTGCCGGGCAGCCGTGATGGCTGCCATCATCCCGGCGGCCCCGCCCCCGATCACGGCAATCTGAACAGGTTTCTTCATTCGAATGATTTAACCTCAATGATGCGCTAAGCAATCACAGAGAATGAGCGCGATCATAGCAGGAGTGTGCCGTCGCAGCACTTCTTGCCTTTGGACACAAAGCTACTCTTCAAGTAGCTTTGTGTCCAAACAGCGAATACGCATGCAAGGTTCAACGAACTGGCCGCCGAAGATTTCGGTGAACCAGACACCCCACCGTCCGCTCTTAGTGTTCAGCACCATGCCATGCGCGCCCGCCTCTTGCGGACGCGCCGCGCGCGCCGCCCATGGGGGGTGTGCGCCTGTCCCTTCGCGCTACTTCTTCAACACCTCGGGGTTCACCGGGTACTTCGACCGCTCGCCCCGCAGCACCCGCAGGACATCCTCGGCGGCGCCCGCGGCCATCCCCATCATCCCCTCCTCGGTCACGCCGGGGCCGTGCGCCGTGAGGAGGACGTGTCGTCGGCCCGCCAGTGGGTGATCCACCCCCAACGCGTCATACCCAGATCGGCTTCTCCCACAGCGGCAGGACCCGGCCGATGCCCTTCGCTTTGGCCGCCCGGTAGATGCGCGTCGCCTCGCTCACGTCGTTCATGGGCATGCCGATGGGATTGAATAGGATGCGTTCCCCGTCCGTCTCTCGCCCCGGCTTCTTCCCGGCGACGATCTCGCCCAATTCGCCGTGGATGCGGCTCTCGGGGATCACCCCCTCGTTCACCGCCCGGATCGAGACATGCTTTCCCCCGTACCGGATGGACTGCCAGTCGTCCACCACGATCTTGTCGTAGACGTTGAGCGTCTGCACCGTTGTGTCCCACGAGGAGATCTCGCTGTGGAAGGCCCCGACCTTGATCCAGCCGGCCTCCACGTAGGCCTCCCCCGACACCGTGGCCGTGACGAAGGCGTCCGCCCCTTCGATGGTCGCGCGGGCGCTCTCCGCCACGCGGAGAGTCGGCCTCACCTGGCCCTGCATCTCGGCGCAGAAGGCCCGCGCCCGCTCCGGTCGGAGGTCGAAGACCCGCACCTCCGTAAGGTGCGGCAGGACCCGGCAGAGCGCCAGGAGCTGCGTGCGGTTCTGCACGCCGGCCCCCACCAGCCCCAGGACGGACGCATCCTGCCGGGCCAGGTGCTTGGCCGCCACCCCGGTGGCCGCCCCCGTGCGCATGGCGCTGACCACCGTCCCGTCCATCACGACCAGCGGGAGGCCGGTATGCGGGTCGCTCAAGATGATCAGCGCGCAGGCGCGCGGCAGGCCGTGCTCTTGCGGATTCCTGGGCATGCTGGGGATCCACTTCACCCCCGCCGTGTCCACGCCGCCGCCGACGTGAGCCGCCATGGCGATGATCCGGCCCCGGGTGTTCTCCGTCGGCGGCGGTCCCCAGCGGATCGTGGACTTGATAGGCTGGACGACATCCCCTTGCCCCCAGAGTCGGAAAGCCTCCTCCACCGCCGCCAGCGTGCCGTCCATGTCCAGACCGCCGGCGGCGATGACGTCCTCCTGGCTCAGGTACAGAAACTCCACGGGCTTCATCTCCGGTACCTCACGCCTTCTTGATCCACCACTCGTTCGGATTCCAGGTGTAATCCTGCATGCTGGAGTTGGGCCGGAAGCCCTGGATGCTGGCCTTGGTGGCACGGATGATCACGTAGTGGTTGATCGGGATGTACGGTAGGTCGTCCGCCAGGACCTCCTGCAGCTTGAAGTAGATCTTCTTCCGTTTTTCCCGATCCATCTCCCGCACACCGGCTTCCAGCAGCTTGTCCACCTCCGGATTCTCGTAGACAATGGAGTTGCGGCCCATGCCCCCCTTGACGGGGATGTACCTGCTGTGCAGGCGGAAACTATGCTCCGGGTCGGCCCCCATGCCGATGCCGTTGATGATCGTCTCGAACTTCGACAGCCGGTAGAAGTCACCGAAGAGGACCGCCGGCGGCTTGTTGTTGATCTTCATCTCGACGCCGATCTGCCGCCACTGCTGCTGCAGGAGTTGCTGGATCTGCTCGCGCGCCTTGTTCCCCGCGGTGCAGGCGTTCTCGAAGGAGAGACGCTTGCCGTCCTTCACGCGGATCCCGTCCGGCCCCACCTTCCAGCCCGCCTCCTCCAGCAGCTTTTTCGCCTTCTCGGGGTCGTATTTGTGATACCCCTTGATCTTCGGGTTGTAGGCCCAGGACTGGGGCGGGACGTAGGTCTCCGCTTCGGGGCACAGCCCCAGGAAGATCTTTTCGATGATGGGCTTCTTGTCCATACCGTAGTGGAGGGCCTGCCGGACTCGCTTGTCCTGGAACATCGGCAGCAGGAAGTTGGGCGCGATGCAGTCATAGGTCGTGCCCGGGTTGACGTGCAGGGTGATGTTGGGCAGGCTCTTGGCTTCGGGGTAGAGGTCCACCGGGATGCCCTGAATCCCCGTGATGTCGATCTCGCCCGTCTTGAACTGGGTGAAGAGCACGGTGAGGTCGGAGATGTACTTGTAGATCAGCCGATCGATGTACGGCCCGGGCCCGTGGTACGCCTTGTTG
>JBGPQZ010000093.1:0-10453 GCA_041489335.1 Methylomirabilia bacterium | reverse complement strand
GAGCGCTCGTTCTGGCACTGAACCACGATCCCCGTGGGCAGGTGGGTGATGCGCACCGCCGAGTCGGTCACGTTGATGTGCTGCCCGCCGTGGCCGCTGGACCGATAGGTGTCGATCCGCAGCTCCTTGTCCTCGATCGTGAGGTCGATGTCGTCGGAGACCTCGGGATAGACGAAGACCGAGGCGAAGGAGGTGTGGCGCCGCTTGTTGGCGTCGAACGGGGAGATGCGGACCAGCCGGTGCACCCCGATCTCGGCCCGCAGGTATCCGTAGACGTACGCCCCCTCGAGGTTCACCGTGACGTTCTTGATCCCCGCCTCTTCCCCGGCCAGGATGTCGATGATCTCGGTCTTGAACTTCTTCGTCTCGGCCCAACGGAGGTACATGCGGAGGAGCATCTGGGCCCAGTCCTGCGACTCGGTGCCCCCCGCGCCCGCGTTGATGCTGAGGAGGGCGTTCCCCTTGTCGTACTCGCCCGAGAGAACCGTCGTAAGCTCCAGGCCGCGGAGCTGCCGCCCGAGCTCCGCCAGCGCGGCCTCGATCCCTTTCAGCGTCTCCGCGTCCTCTTCGGCCGCCGCCAACTCCAGCAGCTCCCGCTCATCCTGCACGCGCTTCACCAACGAGGCATGCTGATCCAGCGTCTGCCGGAGATCGCGCTGCTCCTTCAGGACCTTCTGCGCCTTTTCGGCGTCTCCCCAGAATTCCGGCGCCGCCGCCTGCTCCTCCAACGTCGCGAGTCGCGCGGCTTTCCCGGGGACGTCAAAGATACACCCGGAGCTGGTCCAGCTTGCGCTGCAGCTCGTCGACGGTTCGCTCCAGATCAGGAATCATCCGTCCCTCCTCACGCCACGGACCCGGCCCCGCGAGCGGCGCCTCATCGCTCATGGCTCATGGTTGGCGGCTCGTGGCTCGGTATCTCGCCGGGCATCCGCGTTGCGGATCGACCGCGCCGCCACGCGACGCCCAGCCTCAGTGCATAGCCGAGCAAGAATAGCAGACAGGTCCAGGCAAAGACATCCCCATATCGGGTGTACGGTGTCATGCCCTGCCGCAGGCGAATGCTGCCGGTGATCGCCGCCCGAGTGAAGAGCGGCGTCTCCGCCAGGATCTCTCCGGTGGGCGCCACCACCGCCGTGACCCCCGTGTTGGCCGCCCGCACGAGGAAGACCCCGTTCTCCACCGCGCGCATGGCGGCCATGGCCAGGTGCTGGTACGGCGCGCCGCTCCGCCCGAACCAGGCGTCGTTGGTGATGTTCACCAGGAACTCCGCGCCCCCCGCGACGAACTCCCGCACCTCGCCGGGGAAGATGGCCTCGTAGCAGATCATCACGCCGAACCGCGCCCGATCCGCCGTGAGGACGCTGGCGGCGCGTCCCCGCCCGAAGTCCCCGATCCCCACCGCCAGCCGGTCCACGAAGAAGAACAGGGCCTTGAGCGGCACGTACTCGCCGAAGGGCACCAGGTGCCGCTTGTCGTAGCGCCCGTGGATGCGGCGGTCGGTCCCGATGAGGAAGGCGGCGTTGTAGAACAGGCCGTCCTCGGCCAGATCGGGGCTCCCGATCAGCATGGGCACGCCGGTCTCCGCGACCAGGCCCGCCAGCCGACCGGCCAGCGCCGGCTCTCGCCGGAGGAGAAAGGGCACCGCCGTCTCCGGCCAGACGACGAGGGCCGGCCGCTCGCCCGCGGCCTGGCGCGCCAAGCCCTCGTAGACGTCCAGGGTGGCCGTCTGATGCGCCCGGTCCCACTTCAGGGACTGGTCGATGTTTCCCTGAAGCAGGCCGACCCGCACCGGCGCCCCGGCCGTCGTATCCTGCCAGATCCCCTTGGCATAGCCGAGTGTCGCCCCCAGCGCGAGGAGCATGACCCCGAGCGCGAGCCCGCTCCCCCACCGGCAGGATCGCTCGACCCCGCGCGCGCGCCGGCAGTCGATCAGCTCGGCCAGCGTCGCATTCACCAGGACGAGGAGGGCCGAGATCCCGTAGACACCCGCGGCGGCCGCCAGCAGTCGGATGGTGGGCTGCCGGAACTGGCTGTAGCCGAAGAGCATCCAGGGAAATCCCGAGAACAGGTGCGCCCGCAAGAACTCGATGGCCGCCCAGAGCGTTGCCGACGACAGCGGTCGGAGGCCAGCGGGAATCCGGAGCCACCGCTCGCCCAGGGCGAGGAGCCAGGTGAACGCCGCGGTGTAGCCAGCCAGGACGCCGCACAAGAGGAGCAGGGCCAGCACGGCCAGGGGAAGCGGCATCCGGCCGTAGGTGGTCATCACGCCGATGACCCACCAGATCGTGGCCAGATAGAAACAGAGCCCCGAGAGATATCCCAGCCACGCCGCCTGCCCCGGGGTCCGCGCCCGGACCGCCACGAGGAGCGGCACCAGCCCGCCGTAGGCGAGGAGCCACTGGTCCCACGGCGGCAGGGCGGCCGAGCAGAGAAGGCCGCTGCCGATCGCGCCCGCGATCGAGAGGGCCCCACCCCTCCCCGCGAGCCGCGCGCCCGCCCGGCTCACACCCACCCCACCCACACGAGGCCGTACAGGACGGGCGCGGCGAACATGAGGCTATCCAATCGATCGAGGACACCGCCATGTCCCGGGATCAGGGCGCCGCTGTCCTTCACGCCCGCGGCCCGCTTGATCGCCGACTCGGCGAGGTCCCCCAGGAGCCCGGCCACCGCCAGCAGGATCCCCACCGCCGCCGCCACGGCCCAGGGCAGGCGGGGCCAGAGGAAGCCGCTCCCCGCGATCGCCACCAGGACCGTCGCGGCCGTCCCGCCCAGCGTCCCCTCCCAGGTCTTCTTGGGGCTGACACGCGGCGCGAGCGGTCGTCGTCCGAATCGGGAACCCACGAAGTAGGCCCCGCTGTCGCCGGCCCAGGTTATGAACGTCAGGTAGTAGATCCACTGCTGCCCATCGGGTGCAGCCCGGAGCAGGCTCGCCGTGCCCATCAGCCCGCCCACGTAGGCCATGCCGAAGACGACCCAGGCGGCCCGCACGACCCCGACGCGGAGTTCCCCCTTCGCCGCCAAGACCCGGGCCAAGGCCAGCCCCGCGAGAGCGAGCGGCAGGGCGCCCTGCCCGGCTCCCGCCAGGAGCGCCGCCTGCCAGGCCAGCGCACCCAGGACGGTGAGCAGCGTACACCAGGCATCCGTGCCCGCGGGACACAGGCGCGCGAACTCCCAGGACCCCAGGAGGATCGCGACGCCGACCAGCAGGCTGAAATGAAACGGGGAGCCGAACTGGACCAGCAGGAGAAAGGCAGGGATGAGCAGCAGCGCGCTCAGGATCCGTTGAAGCAGCATGATCGGATCTTCCACCCCGAACCGCTCTGCGCCCAGGCGGCTTAGAACTCCATGATCTCTTTTTCCTTCTTCGCCAGGAGCTCGTCCACGGACTTGATCATCCGGTTCGTCAGGTCCTGGATCTGGTCCGTGCCCTTCCGGTGGTCGTCTTCGGAGAGCTGTTTGTTCTTTTCGAGCTTCTTCAGGGCCTCGTTGGCGTCGCGGCGGAGGTTGCGGATGATGACGCGCCCCTCCTCGGCCATCTTGTGGACGACCTTGACCAGCTCCTTGCGCCGCTCCTCCGTGAGCGACGGCACGGCCAGGCGGATGAGCTTCCCATCGCTCGTCGGGGTGATCCCCAGGTCGGACTTCAAGATCGCCTTCTCGATCACCGGGATCATGGACGGCTCCCACGGCTGGATGGTCATGAGGCGCCGCTCCGGAACCGCCAGGCTGGCCACCTGGTGGAGCGGCATCACGGTCCCGTGGTAGTCCACGTGGATCCCTTCCAGGAGGGCGAGCGAGGCCCGTCCCGTGCGGACCCCGCTGAAGCTCTTGGCCAACACCTCGGTGGCGCGCTTCATGTCCTGCTCGGCTTTACGAAGGACGTCCTGCATGTTCGTTTAGCCTCCCCTGACCAGGGTGCCGACGCGCTCGCCCTGGACCAGCTGGCGCAGCCGACCCTGCTCGTGCAGGTTGAAGACCACGATGGGAAACCCGTTGTCCATGCACAGGGAGATGGCCGTGGAATCCATGACCTTGAGGCGCCGGCTGAGGACCTCGATGTAGGTCAGCTCGTCGAACTTGACCGCCGCCGGGTCCGTCTTCGGATCGGCGCTGTACACGCCGTCCACGTTGGTGGCCTTGAAGACCACGTCCGCCCCGATCTCCATGGCGCGCAGCGCCGCGGCCGTGTCCGTGGTGAAGTACGGGTTCCCCGTCCCGCCCACGAAGATGACCACCCGCCCCTTCTGGAGGTGCCTGAGCGCCCGGCGGCGGATGTACGGCTCCGCCACCTCGCGCATCTCGATGGCCGTCTGGACCCGCGTGTCCACCCCGGTCTTCTCGAGGGCCGCCTGCAGCGCCAGCCCGTTGATCACGGTGGCGAGCATCCCCATGTAGTCGGCCGAGGCGCGGTCCAGTCCCCGGGCGCTCCCATCGGCGCCCCGGAAGATGTTGCCGCCGCCCACCACCATGGCGATCTGCACGCCCAGCGCGTGGACGTCCTGCACCTCCGCGGCGATGAAGCCCAGCACCTCGTTGCTGATGCCGTACTCCTGCGAGCCGGCGAGGGCTTCCCCGCTGATCTTGAGGAGGATGCGCTTGTAAGCGAGGGATGCCATTCCAGGGCCTATTCCGCTGCCTTCTTCTCCACCCCTTCACCGAGGCGGAAGCGAGCAAACCCGGCCACGGTCACCGGCTCGCCGACGGCCTTCTGGACCGCCGCCGCCACGTCCTTGACCTTCTGTTTCCCTTCGGGATCCCGGATGAAGATCTGATCCAGGAGACAGCGCTCCTGGTAGAACTTTTCCAGGCGGCCCTGAATGATCTTGTCCTGGATGGCCGGCGGCTTGTTCGTGAGGTCCGGCTGGGCGCGCAGGATCTCCTTCTCGCGCGTGAGCAGCTCTGCGGGAACCTGCTCGCGGGAGAGGCAGATCGGCTCCGCCGAGCAGACCTGCAGGGCGAGATCCTTGGCCAGACCCGCCAGCGCCTCGTGCGCCGCCCCGGCCGCGGAGGCGCAGCGCAGCTCCACCAGGACGCCGATCTTGCCCCCGGCGTGCAGGTAGCTCGTGACCAGCCCGTGCGACCCCGCGGGCACCTCCCGGCGCGCCGCCCGCCGCACGACGATGTTCTCGCCGAGGGAGCCGATGATCTCCTTGACCGCCTCGGCCACCGGCGTGCCGTTCAGGGACTTCGCCAGGAGCACCTGCACGTCTGCGGCCCCCGGATCGGCGGCCACCATGCGCACCAGCGCCTGGGTGAGGCCGACGAACTTCTCGGTGCGGGCCACGAAGTCCGTCTCGCAGTTGATCTCCACCAGCGCCCCGAGGTCCTTCGCGTCCGACACCGTCGCGACGACCAGCCCGTCCGCCGCCGCCCGGCCCGCCTTCTTCTCCGCGACCTTCAGCCCGCGCTTGCGCAGGATATCGATCGCCTTCTCCATCTCGCCGCCGGCTTCGGCCAGGGCGGCCTTACACTCCATGATCCCCGCGCCCGTCTTGTCGCGGAGATCGCGCACCATGGGTGCCGAGATTGTCATGCGGTCTCCTTCTGCGTCCCGATCTCCGATGTCGCGGGGGCCGCCTCGGCTCCCGGCGTCACGGTCTTCGCGGTACTCGGTGCCGCGGCGGCTGCACCCGCCACCATCGCCGCCTCGACGTCCTCCACACCCGATTTCGCCGCCGTCCCGCGCCCCTCGACCACCGCATCCGCCAGCCGCGACGTGATCAGCCGCACGGCCCGGATGGCGTCATCGTTGCCGGGGATGGGGAAGTCCGCGTCGTCCGGATCGCAGTTCGTGTCCACGATGGCGACGATCGGGATGGCCAACCGTCGGGCCTCCCGCACCGCGATGCGTTCCTTCTTGGGGTCGATCACGAAGAGGGCGCCCGGGAGGCGCTCCATTCCCTTGATGCCCATGAGGGCGTTGTTGAGCTTCTCCATCTCGCGCTCGAGTCGCAGGGTCTCCTTCTTGGAGAAGGCTTCGAACTTCCCGGTGGCCTTCATGTCCTCGAGCTGCTTCAGACGGGAGATGCTCTTGGTGATGGTCTGAAAGTTGGTCAGCGTGCCGCCCAGCCAGCGCCGATTGACGAAGAACATGCCCGCCCGCTGCGCCTCCTCCTGCACGATGTCCACCGCCTGCTTCTTGGTACCGACGAACAGCACCGCCTCACCCCGGACGGCCACCTCTTGGATGAAGCGGCAGGCCTCTTCGACCTTCTTCAGGGTCTTCTGCAGATCGATGATGTAGATCCCGTTCCGCTCCCCGAAGAGGAACTTCTTCATCTTCGGGTTCCAGCGCTTGGTCTGGTGTCCGAAGTGCACCCCGGCTTCCAGCAACTCCTTGATCGTCACGCCGCTCATGCCAGTCTCCTCCCGTGTGGGTTAGCCGCCGCGCGCCTCACCTCGGGGCAGGATCCCGGTCCACCCGGGACACCCCTGCCGCGATCCGCGCGCGTGTGAAATTGGTCCGCGTGCCCGCGGACCGGCGCCTCTTATATCATACGAACGCCAACAACGGCAAGGGCTTTCCCCCGCCGGACCGAGATCACGATTCCGCAGATTCCGCAGATTCTTCAGAAAGAACCTGTCTGGGAATAAACGAGACCCCTTCCTGGGTGAGGCCCGATGCTCCTACGTGCGGTAGCCGGCGTTGATGCGCACGTAGGCCTCGCTCAGGTCGGTCGTCCAGAGCCGGGCGGTCGCCCGCCCGGCATTGAGGCGCGCCGTGATGCTGAACTCGCGCCGCGTGAGGCGTCGGTTCGCCGCCGTTTCGGCCTCGGGCCCCAGGCTCTGGCTCCGCCGCACGATGGACACGTCGTCCACCAGGATGTCCACCCGCTCCGGATCGAACGCGGCGCCCGAGCGGCCCAGCGCGGCCATGATGCGGCCCCAGTTCGCGTCCTCCCCGAAGAGGGTGGTCTTGACCAGCGGAGACGTCGCCACGGCCGTGGCGGCCAGGCGGGCCTCCCGCGCCGTGCGCGCCCCCTGGATTCGGATCTCCGCCAGCTTGGTCGCGCCCTCGCCGTCCCACGCGATCAGCTTGGCCAGCCTGAGGCACACGTCGCCCAGGGCCTGCTCGAATCTGCGGAACGGTGCCGTCCCCCGCGTGAGGCGGGGCGCCCCGGCCGCCCCCGTGGCGAAGCAGAGGACCATGTCGTTGGTGCTGGTATCCCCATCCACCGTGATGCAGTTGAAGCTCTGCGCCACGGCGGCGCGGAGGAGCCGCTGCAGCGTCCGGGCCGCCACGGCCGCGTCCGTGGCGATCACGGCCAGCATCGTCGCCATCTGCGGCGCGATCATCCCCGATCCCTTGGCCATGCCCCCGACGGTCACGCGTCGCGTCCCCATCGGGAAGCTGACGGCCGCCTCCTTGGCGATCGTGTCCGTGGTCATGATCGCCCGGGCCGCCGCGTGACCGCCCGCGGCGGAGAGCCGCGGGACCGCCGCCGCGATCCCCTTCCGGATGGCCGCCATGTCCAGCCGCCGACCGATCACGCCCGTGGAGGCCACGAACACCTCGCCTACGGGCCGCCCCAGCAACCGGGCCACCTCCTGCGCGGTCGCCTCCGCGTCGGCGACCCCCTGCCGCCCCGTGCAGGCGTTCGCGTTCCCGCTGTTCAGGACGACGGCCGAGAATCGCCCCCCGCACAGATGGCGCTTCGACACCTGCACGGGAGCCGCCTGCACGCGGTTCACGGTAAACGTGGCCGCCACCGCCGCCGGCGCGTCCGACACGACCAGGGCGAGATCGGGCCGGCCGGTCTTCTTCAGCCCGCAGGCCACCCCCGCCGCCCGCAGGCCCGCCACGGCGGAGAGTCCGGTCTTCTTCATAGGAGACCCCTTCTCTTCCTTCATGTTCGCCTCCCGCTCCCCGGGCCGATCCTCACGGGAACAGCCCCGGGATCCAGAGCGCGGCGTCCTCGGGGAGGCCGGCCATGAGGTTGAAGCATTGCACCGCCTGGCCCGAGGCTCCCTTGACCAGGTTGTCGATGGCCGAGACGACGACGACCCGCCCCGTGCGGGGATCGGACACCAGCCCGATGTCGCAGAGGTTCGCGTGCAGCACGTGCTTGGTTTCCGGCAGCCGCCCCTCGGGCAGGATGCGCACGAAGGGCCGCCCCTGGTAGAAGTCCCGATAGAGGGCCAAGAGATCCGCCGTGGTCTGCCGGCCGCGGAGGCGGGCCGTGATGGTGGTGAGGATCCCGCGCGTCAGCGGCGCCAGGTGCGGTGTGAACGTCACGGTGACCGGTTGCCCGGCGAGGAGCGAGAGCTCCTGCTCGATCTCGGGCGTATGGCGGTGCGTGGCCACGCCGTAGGCCTTGAGGTTCTCGTTCGCCTCGGAGAACTGCGTCGACAACTCGGGCTTCCGACCGGCCCCCGAAACGCCCGAGATGGAGTCGACCACGATCGTCTCGGGATCAATGCGTCTCGTGGAAAGGAGCGGCGCCAGGCCGAGGATGGTGCTGGTCGGATAGCAGCCGGGGACCGCGACCAGACGCGCCGTGGCGATGGCGTCCCGGTGGATCTCGGGGAGGCCGTAGGCCGCCTCGCGGAGGAGCTCCGGTGCCTGGTGGTCGAAGCCGTACCAGGCGACATAGGCTGCAGGATCCTTCAGGCGGAAGTCCGCGCTGAGGTCCAGCACCCGGACCCCTCGGCTCACCAGCTCCGCCGCCACCGCGACCGAGGTCTTGTGGGGCAGGGCCAGGAAGACGAACTCCGCCTCCGCCGCCAGATTCGCCACGTCCAGCGGACGGCAGGTGAGGTCGAGGAAGTTTGTGAGGCTCGGGAAGACCGTCTCGATCGACTGGTTGGCGTGGGTCTCCGCCGTCAGCGCCACCACCTCGGCGTGCGGGTGTCGCAGGAGGAAGCGCAGCAACTCCACGCCCGTATAGCCGCTGGCCCCCGCGATCGCCACCCGGTGAACCCGCCCGCCCGCCTCTCTCTGTCCCATGCTGCCCTCGCCGCGTCCCGCGTCGCCGATCGCACGCGACGCGCGGACACAAAAAAGGGGAAGAGCCCTCGGCCCTTCCCCCCGGATCTGTCACGGCAAAGCGATTACCGCTTGGAGAACTGGAACCGGGCCCGTGCCCCCTTCTGGCCGTACTTCTTTCGCTCCTTGGCTCGCGGATCGCGGGTGAGCATCCCTGCCTTCTTCAGGCCGGAGCGCAGGGCGGCATCGAGCCGGATGAGCGCCCTGGAGATGCCCAGCCGGATCGCCCCGGCTTGCCCGGTGCTGCCGCCGCCCGAGACGGTGGCCATCACGTCCAGCTTCCCCTCGACGCCGGCGATCTTCAACGGCTGCGCCAGGACCATCCGCAGCGTCGGTCGGGGGAAGAATTCGTCCACCGACCGCTCGTTCACCTGGATCTTCCCCTCGCCCGACTGCAGCCACACCCGCGCCACGGAGGCCTTGCGCCGTCCGGTCCCATAAAAGCGTGCCGTCACGTCCATGCGTCCTTCGTCTCCTCAGTCGATTCCCTATTGCACCGCAGTCAGCGCGACCGGCTGCTGCGCGGCATGCGGGTGCGTGGCTCCCGCGTACACTTTCAGCTTCCCGAACAGCGCATCCCCCAGCTTGGTCTTCGGGAGCATTCCCCGAACCGCCTTCTCCACCACGCGCTCGGGCTTCTGGGCCAGGAGCTTCCCCAGCGTCGTCTCCTTGATCCCGCCGGGATACTGTGAATGATGGTAGTACTTCTTCTGCTGCAGCTTCTTGCCGGTGACCCCGATCTTCGCCGCGTTGATCACCACTACGAAATCCCCCACATCGAGGTGGGGGGTAAACGTCGGCTTGTCTTTTCCGTGCAGCATGTTCGCCACGCGGGTGGCCAGTCGGCCGAGCGTCTGCCCCTCGGCGTCCACGAGCACCCAGCGGCGCTGGATCTCCTTCACATTCGGTAGATACGTCTTCATGCGCCTCGTCGCCTCTTGTCAGTGATTCGACACGGACTGCCAGACGTGAACCGCGTTAAGATACGGAGGTGGGCTCACTTTGTCAAGCGGAATCCTGCGATTAGCCATTCCGGCGGGACGACGCGTTGCGCCGCCGGTCGGCCAGCCGCGTCGCCTACCCCGCCGGCGAGTCGTTTCGTGAGACCGACTTGTGAAATATGGAGCACGTCTGAGACAGAATATCCCACATGCGCATCGCGTCCGACCTCCCTCTCGAAACCGACTCCCCTTCACGCCCCCTCGGTTTCTACTCCCCCACTTTCGCCCCATTCAGACCGCTCACAGAGAGAACCGATCGCTCTCCCCTGACGTTTTCCTGCTTGATTCCTGCCCGCCGGGAGGAGAGTAGCACCGGAATTGCATAGCTGGCGGTACGCACGAGGCGACGCGCGATCTTTGTTGACGCGTGCCCCCTGTCTCTGATATCAGAGGTGGCGGTTCAGTCGGTGACGCCGGCGTCCACATCACGAGATCCCGCACGCGAGAAAGACACGGATCGACG
>JBGPQZ010000092.1:0-10471 GCA_041489335.1 Methylomirabilia bacterium | reverse complement strand
CAGCAGCAGCGCCGCCGGTCCGAGAAAGATGAGCGGGGGGATGAGCGAAGCCAGGCGCCCGTGGCGTGCCACAGGCGCCGTCTTGGCTCTCATGGGGGTATCGTCATGTCTTGGCAAGGGTGCCCTATCGCGGGCAGCCGGGGATGAGCGGACTCACTTCCTTGACGGCGGCCTCGAGGCCTTCCCTCACCCCGATCTCGCCGTAGAGGATCCGGTCGCGCCAGTTCAGCACCCGCTTGTCGACCTCGAGGCCACGGGACCCCGGCCAGCTCACCCAGCCGATGAGGTTCGGCAGCTGCTCATAGGCGGGCTCCTGCCCCTTGATGGGCGGCAAATGGGCGGCCAGCGGGTTGAGGTAGCCGGTCTTCACCCAGGTGCGCATCCCCGCCTCCGAGGCCAGGTACTTGAGGACCTCCCAGGCCGCCTTCTTCCGCTCCGGCGTGCGCGCCATGACCATCAATGCCGCCCCCCCGCCGGCGGCCTTCATGGGCTTCTTGCCGAAGGTGGGGAGGTGGGTCGTCCGGAGCGGGAAGGTTGCCTGCTGGGTGTAGCCCCGCAGGTTCATGACGGAGGTGACGAAGATGCCGATATCCCCCGTGACGAAGTTCTGCTCGGCCTCGCGCAACGTGAGGCGAGGGATCAGCCCCTCCTGGTAGAAGTTGCGCCAGAGCTGCAGGGCCTCGGCCGCCTCGGACGAGTTGAAGGCCGGGCAGCGATTCTTCAGCATGATCCCGCCGGCGGATTCGACCAGGGACTGCATCAGGAAGGTGTCCGCGTTGTTGATGAACAGGGACGGCTTCCCCGTCTTGCGCTTGATCGCCTCGGCCCAGCCTTGCACGTCGGCCCAGGTCCGCGGCGGGGCCTGGGGGTTCAGGCCTGCGGACTCGGCGAGCTTCGGATTGTAGTACAGGAGGGGCGTGCTCAACGCATAGGGGAGGCCGTACTGCTTGCCGTCCAATTGCCCGATCTGCAGCACGGCGGGCGAGTAGCGTCCGTAGACCGTCTTGGCCTCCGGACCCCCGAGCTGGTCGATCGGGACCGGCTGGAGCTCCCGGACGGTGTAGTCCAGGAAGTTGTAGCCTGGCGCCAGGACGTCCGGGGGGGTCTGCTTGGCGGCGAGGCGCGCGAGGACCTTCTGCATGAGGTCGATGTACTGGCCCGGCACCGAGACCTCTTTGACTGCGATCTCCGGATGCGTGGCCTCGAATTCCTTCAGGACCTCGCGGAGCACCTCCTGATTCGGGCCGCTCCAGCGGTGCCAAAACTCGATCTCGATCTTGGCGGCGCCCGCCGGACCGGTCAGCACCAGGACCGAGAGGATTACGGCGCAGATCCACAGGGTTCTGTTCCAGATCGCATTGCCCGCACGACGCATGGCCATGTTCTCCTTGTCTGGATGACGATCAGGTATCCCTCCGCGCTTCCGCCGAGGCGAAAGTCTATCCCTGCGAGGGCCAGGGGAGGAATGAGAAACTGGTGCTTCTACGCCTCACCGGACATTCCATGGGGGCTGGGGCACGCCTCGCCAGGCGTCCGCGATTGCGTCGGGGAGACAGTCCGGCGTCGTGGCCAGCCAGGAGGCCCGGAGCGCCGGAGAGGCGTCCGGAGGCCGTCAATGCGCGCGGAACGCGGTGGGGCGCCCACCCCTACCGCTGGCTACCGGGATCCTCGGGGAGTCTCCCGGTCTGCGAGCCAGAGGGCCGTGACGAGAAGGACGAGCGCCGCCAGCGTGCGGGCGAAGGTCTCGACGGTCGGGAGCGCTTCGAAGACGATCCACGAGACCGCGATGGCGAGCGGCACCTTGGCGTTGTTGCAGACCGCAGCCGCCCCCTCGCGGCTGCGCCGGACCCCCACGTTCCAGAGGAAGAACCCCAGTCCGGACGGCACCAGCCCGAGGTAGAGAACGGTGGCCACCTGTGTGGGCGTGAGCGCCGCGAGTGCGCTCAGCATGCCCGCGCTCATGCCGACGGGGATGGCGGCGAGCAGCGTGCCCCCCAGAAAGAGGGAGGCGAAGACCTCGCGGTCGCGGACGGCGACGGAAGGGGGGAGGAGGCGACGGTACCAGACCTGCCCGGCGGCGAAGCAGAGGTTGGAGACTTGGACGAGGGCGATGCCGGCAAGGTGGGGTGCCGTGCTCCCCCGCGAGACGAGCCACGCCGCCGCGATGCTGAGCGCGGCGGCGGCGAAGTTGCGCCAGCGAAAGGTGTGGGCGGCGATGTCGGCGAGGAGCACCACGTAGATGGGAGTGAAGACGGTCCAGAGGGCCACTTCCGAGGCCTGCAAGTAGTCGAAGGAGGCAAGGTAGGCCAGGTACATGGCTCCGTATTGCACGGCGCCGCAGAGCGCGAGCAGGCCGAAGCTGGGCGCCGGTATCCGCCCGGGGCGGAACGACGGCGCGAAGAGGAGGGCGGACAGGCCGAGGCGCAGGAGGGCAACCAGGTGCGGCGGCACTCCCGCGAGTTGCGACTTGATGAGGCCAAAGGAGAAGGCCCAGATCAGCGACGCGGCCAGCAATGCAGGCATGGGCAGCCTTCGAATGCGCGTGCGCGTCCCGCCCGCGGGACAGCCTACGCCCCGCCACGACGCCCCGGGACGCGATAGAAGCCCGTCCCCGCATCGACGAATAGCACCTTCTGATGTGCGTCCATGTGTGCCTCCCGCGCGGTGTCCCTTTACCCTCCCGGCCGTCCGGCACCCACCAAAGATACCACAACTCAGGGTAACTGGCGGTGCGCATTCTGCGGGGGAGGGCGGCCATTCCCTGCCGGGACCCCTGCGACTGCCGCCTTCGGCGGCGGGCGCGCGGCTCGGCTGCGAATCCTGATGCGAAGCGGCGCCAATCGGAGTAAAACGGGGCAGTCCCCCCGTGAGCGGACGGGCCGGGCAGGGCATCCCGAGCGATCTCATGCGGTGCGATCGAGAAGGCGATCGGATGACTCGCTGTAGCGACAGGCGCGGAAGGCACGACCCGGCATGACGCATCGGGCGCTGCTCTGGCTCGTGACGCGGCTGGGGCCGCTGCTGCTCCGGGCCTGGTACTCGACCATCCGGATTCGCTGGTGCGGTGGGCGATACCTCCATCCGGATCCCCGCACGCGGCATTCCGTCATCTACGCCTTCTGGCATCATCGGGGCATGTGCTTCGCCTACACCCATGCGGGGTCTGGCTGCCGCATCCTGGTCAGCCAGTCGCGGGACGGGGATATCCTCGCCGGGCTGGTCGGCGCCCTGGGCTTCTCCCCTGTCCGGGGGTCCAGCCGGCGTGGGGGGAGCGAAGCGATGCGAGCCCTCCTGGCGGAGGCGGGCAGCGGGCACGATCTCAGCATCACGCCGGACGGGCCGCGCGGGCCGAGCCAGGTGTTCAAGGTGGGGGCGATCTACCTCGCGTCCCGGAGCGGCCTGCCCATCGTTCCGGCCGCCTCCAGCTACCACCGCTGCTGGCGCTTCAAGAGCTGGGACCGGTTCCAGTTCCCCTGGCCCTTCACCTGGGGGGTTGTGCACGTGGGCGAGCCCGTGGCCGTTCCGCCCGACCTGGATGAGGACGGCCTCGAGACCTGGCGCTTCCGCCTGGAGCAGGCGCTGGACGCGCACACGCGGGACACCGACGACCACCTCGCCGCCCTGTACCGGGACGGCCGTCGTCGCCGCGACCTGTGATCGAAAATGCCTTTTCGGACCGGCGAACGCCAGGGTGCTGACAAGGGGGGAGGCGGCATGGAGCAGCGACGGCTGGGACGGACGGGGCACCTGAGCACGGTGGTCGCGCTCGGCACGGCCGGGATCGGTAAGGTGGATCAGGCGACGGCGGACCTCGCCGTCGAGCTGGTCCTGGGTCGCGGCGTCAATCAGGTGGACGTGGCCCCGACCTACGGGGAGGCCGAGCTCCGGCTCCGGCACTGGATGCCCTGCTTGCGCGAGCGCCGGATCTTCCTCGGCTGCAAGACGAAGCAGCGCACGAAGGACGAGGCGACGGCCGAGCTGCACCGATCTCTGGAGCGGCTCGGGACGGACCGGGTGGACCTCTACCAGCTCCACGCGGTCTGCAAGCTCCACGAGCTGGACGAGTGCACCGCGAAGGGGGGCGCCCTGGAGACGCTCATCGAGGCGCGGGAGCAGGGCATCGTCCGCTGGCTCGGGATCACGGGGCACACGCACGAGGCCCCCCGCACCCATCTGGAGGCGCTCTCCCGGTTCGACTTCGACACGGTCATGTTCCCGCTGAACTTCGTCCTCTGGGCGGACCCGCAGTATCGTCGAGACGTGCAGGCGCTCCTCGAGGAATGCCGGCGAAGGGACGTGGGCGTGCACGTCATCAAGTCGGTGGCCAAGGATGCGTGGGGCGACCGGGCCCGGACCCACGCCACCTGGTACGAGCCCTTCACCGATCAGCCGACGATCGACCAGGCGGTGGCCTTCGTCCTCTCGCAGCCGGTGACGACGCTCTGCAGCGTGGGGGACGTGACGGTGCTCCCCAAGGTCCTCTCGGCGGCCGAGCGGTTCCACCCGTTGGATGCGGCCGCGGAGGAGGCGCTCCTGGCGACGGCCCACCGGTACCACTCGCCCTTCGTCGGCTCCTGGGCGTGAGACGGACCGAAAGCGCACCACCAAGACGCCGCGGCTCAATCGAAGGGGAGTGGCGAGAGGGGAGGAGGCGATGGGATCTTGGAAGGAAGCGAGGCCCCCGTACGAGGTCGAGCGATCGGCCCGGCACCTGGAGCGGCCGGGGTTCCGCATCAGTGAGCTCCAGATCGGGCCGACGCAGGAGGTGCCCTGGCACTACCACACACGCGTCCAGGACACCTTCTACGTCCTGCAGGGCCGCATTCGCGTGAGCCTGCGCGATCCGGAGGACGAGATGGTCCTGTCCCCCGGGGAGACGACCGTGGCGCGGGTCCGGCGGCCCCATCGGGTGACGAATGCGGGGGATGGTTCGGCGATCTTCCTGGTGCTCCAGGGAATCGGCGAGTATGATTTTGTCCCCGCCCCCTGAGGAGAGACCGAGGATGCGGCGCCGCTCCCGGCGGCGAGACGGCAGATGAGGACCGACGCTGAATGGACATCTTGCCCCTGCTGGAAGAACTGCAAGCCATCGCCCGGACCGGTCTGAGTTTCTCCACCAATCCCTACGAGCGTGAGCGCTGCGAGCGGCTGCTCGAGCTGGCCAGCGCGTACTATGGCCGGGCCCTCGATCTCCCGCCCGCCGAGGTGCGCCGCCGGCTTGCCGCCGAGCTGGGATACATCACCCCGAAGGTGGGCGCCCACGCCGCGGTCTTCGATGCGGAGGAGCGCATCCTGCTCGTACGGCGGACCGACGATGCACGCTGGTGCCTGCCCTGCGGCTGGGTCGAGCCGAACGAGGCGCCCGAGGAGGCGGCGGTGCGGGAGGCGCGGGAGGAGACGGGGCTCACGGTAGGGGTCCGGCAACTCGTCGGAGTCTTCACGCGCAAGGCGGACAGCGGCTACGGGCCGCACTCGGCGATCGCGGTCGGCTACCTCTGCGACGTGGTCGGCGGAAGTATTCACGCCTGCCACGAGGTCCAGGAGGTCCGGTATTGCCGGATCGAGGACGTGACCGAGTGGCACGAGAAGCACCGGGAGTATGCCTTGGCCTCGCGCGCGGCCTGGCTCGCGCAGCAGAAACCCTGACCGCCAAGGGGAGTTGCCGTCGGCTCTGCCCTTGAATCGAGTTCTGCTTGGCGCCTTGGCGGTTCGAGGGGTTGTGGGCATGGGGGGACCAATGAACTGGGCGGGGATGTACGCGAAGCGGATGGGACGGGTGCGGCCGTCACCCATCATGGACCTCATCCGGCTGATGGGGAAGCGGCAGGTCATCAACTTCGCCTCGGGCCTGCCCGACCCGGCCGGGTTTCCGACCGCGGCGCTGCGCGAGGCCTCCACGCAGGTCCTGGCGGAGGATTGGAAGGGCGCCCTCCAGTACGGCGAGTCGGAGGGGTACCGGCCGCTCCGGGAGTGGGTGGCGGCGGATCTGGTGCGCCGCGGCGTCCCGACGCAGCCGGAGCAGGTCCTGATCGTGAGCGGGTCACAGCAGGGGATTGACCTGGTGGCCCGCGCGCTCCTCGATCCCGGGGACGTGGTCCTCACCGAGCAGCCCAGCTACCTCGCCGCGCTCCAGGTCTTCGAGTCCTGCGAGGCGACGATCCGGGGGCTCCCCGTGGACGCGCAGGGTCTGGACGTCGAGGCCGCGGCGGCCGCGCTCAAGGCCCCGGGCGTCAGGCTCCTCTACACGATGCCCAACCACCAGAACCCGTCGGGGATCACGCTGGCCGGGGAGCGCCGCCGTGCGCTGGTCCGCGCCGCCGCCGCGGCGGGCGTCCCGATCCTCTCCGACGAGGCGTACCTCCATCTCCGCTACGAGACCGGCGAGGCGGACCTCCTGGCGGCGACGGACCCGCAGGCGCCGGTGCTCTCGGTGGGCACGTTCAGCAAGATCATCGCTCCGGGGCTGCGCGTGGCGTACGTCGCGGGTCCGGCCGGCGTGATCGAGCGCCTCGCGCTCCTCAAGCAGGTGGCCGACCTGCACACCAATTCGTTCACGCAGCGCGTGGTGCACCGGTACCTTGCGACGGGGGAGCTGCCGGCCCAGGTGACGCGCCTCCGGTTCGCGTATCGGGCGAAGCGGGATGCCTTCCTGGCGGCGCTCGAGCGGCACCTCCTGGGGCGGGCCAGCTGGACGCAGCCGGCCGGCGGGATGTTCCTGCTGCTCTCCCTGCCCAAGGGGAGGTCGGCCACCGCGCTCTTGCCGGCGGCCCTGGACCAGGGCGTGGCGTACGTGCCGGGGGCGGCGTTCTTCCCGGGGGGCGGCGGGGACGAGACCATGCGGCTGAACTTCGTGAGCCCGCCGCTCGGTGAGATCGAGGACGGGGTGGCGCGGCTGGCCACCGCCATTTCCTCCTAAGAGCGGTGAGAGGAGGGACGAGGTCGATCATGCTGCGGATCACTCGAGACCAGATCGTGTATTCCCTCGACAAGGCTCATCCCCCCGTGGCGACCATCGCGCCGGGCAGCGAGGTCTGCTTCGAGACCTGGGACGCCCGCACGGGGACCATCCGGAGCGAGCGGGATCTCCTGGACCAGCCCCACCCCAAGGGGCCGAATCCCGCCAACGGGCCCGTCCTGGTCCGCGGCGCGGAGCCGGGCGACGCGCTGGTGGTGGAGATCCTGAACATCGGGCTGGCCTCGCGCGGGTACACGGGCATCCGGCCGCGCCAGGGCGTCGTCGGGCATCTCATCTCGGAGCACCGGACGAAACTCTTCGAGATCGTGGACGGGATGGTGGTCTTCAACGAGCGGGTCCGATTTCCGGTGCGCCCCATGGTCGGGGTGATCGGCACCGCGCCAGCCGGGGCGGGCGTGGGAACGCTGCACCCCGGCCCGCACGGCGGCAACATGGACCACAACGACGTCAGGATCGGCGCCCGGGTGCACCTGCCGGTCTTCGTGCCGGGGGGGCTCCTGGCGATCGGCGACGTGCACGCGACCATGGGGGACGGCGAGGTCTCCATCACCGCCCTGGAGATCTGCGGCGAGGTGACGGTCCGGGTGGACCTCCGCAAGGGCGCGCGGATCGCGCGCCCGTGGATCGAGTTTCCGGACGCCTGGATCACGACCGGGGACGGCCCCCAGATCGGTGACGCGATCCGGGTTGCATGCGAGGAGATGGTCGGCCTCCTCACGCGGCGCCTGCGGCTCTCGGTCGAGGAGGCGTACATGCTGCTCTCGATCCGGGGCGATGTGCGGGTGTCGCAGTGCGCCGAACCGTCCCTGGTGGCCACCACGGCGCGCGTCGTGATGCCCAGACTCTGAGGACCGTGGGGTCTCCTCCCGGTTTCGCCATGCCATTCGTCTATCTGCTCCGCTGTCGAGACGGCTCCCTCTACACCGGTGCCGCCAAGGATGTGGCGCGACGGCTCGCCGAGCACGCCGCGGGCCGGGCGTCCCGCTACACCCGGGCACGCCTGCCCGTGCTGCTGGTCTGGTCGCGCCGGGTTCGCTCCTGGCGTCTGGCCCTCAGGGAGGAGTGCCGGATCAAGCGGCTGCCGCGGGCGGCGAAGCTGGCGCTCGTGGAGGACGGACGAGCGGCCCGCCCCCGGACGCGGAGTCCGCGATGAGCCGTCTGCCGCTCCTCTGCTGCGAGGGCATCGGCAAGGCCTACGGCGTCCAGCCGCTCTTCGAGGGGGTCTCGTTCGGCCTCTTCGAAGGGGACCGGGTGGGCCTGGTGGGCCCCAACGGCTCCGGCAAGACGACCCTCCTCAAGATCCTGGCCGGGATCGAGGCGCCGGATGCGGGGAGCCGGTCGCAGCGGAAGCTCCTCCGCCTGGGGTACGTGCCGCAGGACCCGAGCTCTTCCGGCGATCGCACGGTCGAGGCCATCCTCCGCGAGGCGCTGGCCCCGGAGCACCTCGAGGACTTCGAGAGCGCCGGCCGGATCGCGGCCACGCTGGGACGCGCGGGGTTCACCGATCGGGAGCAGCGGGCGGACGCGCTCTCCGCGGGCTGGCGGAAGCGCCTGGCCATCGCCCGCGAGCTGGTGCGATCCCCCGACGTCCTCCTCATGGACGAGCCCACGAACCACCTGGACGTGGAGGGAATCCTCTGGCTGGAGGAGCTGCTGCTGGGCGAGGTCCCCGCCTACCTGGTGGTGAGCCACGACCGCTATTTCCTGGAGCACATCGCCTCCCGCGTCCTGGAGCTGAACCGGTGCTATGCCGGCGGCCTGTTCGAGGCGGAGGGAGCGTACAGCGCGTTCCTGCTGAAGCGGGAGGAGTTCCTGGAGAACCAGGTGACCTATCAGGAGACGCTCGCCAATCGGGTGCGGCGCGAGGTGGAGTGGCTGCGCCGCGGCGCCAAGGCGCGCACGCGCAAGTCGTCCGCCCGGATCAAGGCCGCGGGGCGGCTCATCCAGGAGCTGGACGAGGTGCGGGATCGGATGGCGACGGCCACGGTCGGGATCGATTTCACCGCCTCCGATCGCAAGTCGAAGAAGCTCTTGGTGGCCGAGGGCGTGACGAAGGCCATGGGGGGCAGACGGGTCCTGGACGGGATCGACCTCGCGCTCACGCCCGGGATGCGGCTGGGCCTCCTCGGACCGAGCGGCAGCGGCAAGAGCACACTCCTCAAGTTGCTCGCGGGCCGGCTCGCCCCCGACGCCGGCACGATCGAGCGCGCCGAGGGATTGCGCGTCGTCCGCTTCGACCAGGAGCGCGAGGGGCTGGACCCGGAAGCGAGCCTCCGACGCGCCCTGGTCCCGGAAGGGGACCTGGTGGTCTATCGGGAGCGCCCGGTCCACGTCGCGTCCTGGGCCAAGCGGTTCCTCTTCCGGCCCGAGCAGCTCGAGCTCGCCGTGGGCCGCCTCTCCGGGGGCGAGCGCGCGCGCATCCTGATCGCCCGGCTGATGCTTGCGCCGGCGGACCTCTTGCTCCTCGACGAGCCCACCAACGACCTGGACATTCCGACGCTGGAGGTCCTGGAGGAAAACCTCGCCGACTTCCCGGGCGCCCTGGTGCTCGTCACGCGCGATCGGTTTCTGCTCACGCGGGTTGCCACGCTGATCCTGGCCCTGGACGAACGCGGCCGCGGGACGTTCTTCGCCGACTACGCCCAGTGGGAGGCGGCACGGGACGAGGCCGGGAAGGCCGCGCGCGAGGAGCGACGGGCGGAGACGGCCCTCGGCCCCGCCGCCAAGCCCGTCGCGCGAGGCGGCTTGGACGCGAAGCGGCTGACATATCTGGAGAGGCGCGAGTGGGAGGAGATGGAGCAGCGGATCCTGGACGCCGAGGCGGCTCTCACGGCCGCGGAGCAGGCGATGGAGGATCCGGCCGTCTCGTCGGATCCGGTCGCGCTGCAGGCGCGCTACGGGGCGCGCGAGGCGGCGCAACTTGCGGTGGAGCGGCTCTACGCCCGCTGGGCCGAACTGGAGGCGAGGCAGCGGTGAGCGGGCCGCCGCGGCGCGTCGCGAGGAGTCCCGGGACGGCCGGGGAGGAGAGGAGCAGATGATGGAGCCAGCCAGCCTCAGTTGCGCGCTCTGCGGGGTGAAGGCCTGCACGGCCGAGCCAGGGGCGAAGCGCCTGCCGGACTTCTGCCCCATGCCGGTCGAGGGCGAGCTGCTCGCGGAGGTGGAGCGCACCTACCTTACGTGCGAGGACGTGCGGCGGATGGCCCTGGAGTCGGCCCGCACCGAGGCGGCGGGCTACTGCAAGAGCACCCGCGTCGAAGAGATCATGGACTTCGCCCGCCGCATGGGCTGGAGGCGGCTCGGCATCGCGCACTGCGTCGGCCTGATGCAGGAGGCCAAGGTCGCGCGGGACATCTTCCTCACGGGCGGGTTCGAGGTCTTCACCGTCTGCTGCAAGGCCGGCTCGATCGACAAGGAGAAGGTGGGCATCCGAGACGAGGAGAAAGTGCGCCCCGGCCAGTACGAGGCGATGTGCAGCCCGGTGGGGCAGGCGGCACT
>JBGPQZ010000091.1:0-10555 GCA_041489335.1 Methylomirabilia bacterium | reverse complement strand
CGTCACCGGTCGGTGCGTCCTCGTCGAGCGTCCCAGATCGCCGTGGAGGACATTGCCCAGCCAGGAGAGGTACTGGACCGGCAGGGGGCGATCCAGGCCCAGGCTGGAGCGGATGATCTTCACGTCCTCCTGCGTTGCATCGAGCCCGGCCACCAGCCGCGCCGGATCGCCGGGGACCAGGTGGAGGATGAGGAAGATCACGAGGGAGACCCCGAAGAGGATGGGGGTCATGTAGAGCAGGCGGCGGAGGATGAAACGTACCATGGTGTGCGAGGAAACGGGCAGGGGGGAGACGGAAATTGGGTGCCTGGACCTCGTCTCCCCCCGACCTGTTCCCGGTTTTCTTTCCCAGGTGCGCAGCCGTTACTTGTAATACACGGACCGGTAGAAGCCGATTGCATCAGGCTGCAGCGAGATCCCGCCCACGTTGGCGCGGCTGCCGCCCAGCAGGTTGTTCACCCAAAGGAAGATCCAGGGGCAATCGTCCATGATGACCCGCTGGGCCTCGGCGTAGGCCGCCTTGCGCTTGGCCGCGTCGGCCGTCTGGAGGCCGGCCTTTATCGCCTCCTCGACCTTGGGGTTGGTGTAGTAGCCAAGCGTGAAGTTGCTGGGTGGCCAGTTGTCCTTGGTCAGCAGGGGGCGAATGCCCCAGTCGGCATCGCCCGTGGAGGGGGACCATCCGGCATAATCCATCTCCCCCTTGTTCTCCGCCAGAGGCACGAATCGCTCCGCGGTTAGGGCGGCAGCCGGGAAGGCGAGGATCTCGACGTCCACGCCCACCTGCTTGAGCTGGCCCTGGATGGCCACCATGGCATCCTTGACGTCTGTCTGCGCGACCCCGCGGAGAGTGGTCTTGAAGCCGTTGGGATAGCCCGCCTCGGCCAGGAGGGCCTTGGCCTTGGCCAGGTCATACGGGTACGTCTTCACCGGGGTATAACCCCAGACCCGGGGCGCCAGGGGAGAATCGGCCGGCTTCCCTTGGCCCCGCAGGACCGCCTTGATGACGGCCTCCTTGTCGATGGCGTAGTTCAGGGCCTGGCGTACCCGGAGGTCGTTGAAGGGCTTCTTCTGGACGTTCATGGCCACCCAGAAGGTGTAGATGGCCTCGGTAGACGCCAGGCTGAGGTTCTTGTCGGCCTTGACGGCCTCGGCCTGGATCTAGGGCACGGCGTTGATGAACTGGGCATCGCCCTTCTGGAGCATGGCGATGCGCGTCCCGTCTTCCGGCACCGGCTTGATGATGATCTTGTCCACCTTGGCCTCGGTGTTCTTGTCCCAGTAGTCGGGGTTCTTGACCAGGGTGATGTGGTCGTTGGGCACCCACTCCGCGAACTTGTACGGGCCCGTGCCCACGGGGTTCTTCTCGTAGTCCTTGCCGTACTTCTCCACGGCGGCGGGGCTGTTGATGCCGCCCGCCGGGTGGGCGAAGGTGGCGATCATGGCCCCGAACGGCTCAGAGAGCGTGAAGCGGACGGTGGAGTCGTCGATCACGTCGATCTGGCTGATGACCTTGTACAGGGTGTAACGCCGCAGCTTGTTGTCAGGGTTGCGCACCCGGTCAAAATTGGCCTTGACTGCCGCGGCATTGAGGGGCGTACCGTCGTGGAACTTGACGCCCTTGCGCAAGTAGAAGGTGTACACCCTGGCGTCGGGGGAGGCATCCCATCTTTCCGCGAGCTGCGGGATCTGCTCCATCTTCTCGTTGAAGCCGATCAGACCCTCGATCATGGGCTTCTCGATGCTGTACGAGGCGTTGTCGTTGGTGTGCTGGGGATCCAGGCTCACCGCATCGGCGTACTGGGCGATGGTGATGACCTTCTCCGCCTGGGCCGCGAGGCCTGGGGATGAAAGGCCCACGGCGACGAGCAACGATCCCAGGAGCAGGACACCCAAGAGCTTGAGCCGTTTCATGTTTCTCCTCCTTGTTCGAGCCAATTCCAAAGACGGTGGGAGAATTCGCTCTTGGCGGGCGGCACGGCGATGGCGCCCTGGGCCGCCCTGCGACCCCACCTCGGCCCCTGGCCCGGCCGGCCCGCCGAACCGCCGGGGCCAGCACGGACTCTTTGCGGCAGAGTATCCGGCGACCTGGATGACGATGTCAAGGGGGAAAGACGCGGGGGAAAGACGCGGCGCCCGGTACCGGCGCGGGGCGGAGGCGGCCCCCGACGTGGACGGCGGGGCCGCCCGATGCGTTGGAGGATGTGGGTGGTGAGGGCGGCGCCATGGCCCGGCGTTTACACGTGTGGAGTTGCGGCCAGCGTGCCACGGCGGCGAAAAACGCGGGCCAGCCACGCGCGCGGGGCGAACTTCACCGCGATGTCGTCGAAGATCGAGTAGGCCACCGGCGTGGCGAGGAGCGTGAGCAGCAGCGCCAGCGTCTGGCCGCCCGCGATGACCGAGCCGATGGCGCGGTTGGTGCCGGAGCCCGGGCCGCTGCTGATGAGCAGTGGGAGCATGCCGGCGACGAAGGCGGTGGTGGTCATGAGGATCGGGCGCAACCGATCCCTGTTGGCCTGGATGATCGCCTCGGCACGCGGCATCCCCTCGGCGCGGAGGCCGATCATGTGGTCGATTTGCAGGATGGCGTTCTTGGTCACGATCCCGAAGAGGACCAGGAGACCCAGCGCCGAGAAGATGTTCAAGGACTGGTGGAACATGAGGATGGAGAGCAGCGCGAACGGCACCGTGAGCGGGAGCGCCAGCAGGATCGTCACCGGGTGGAGCCAGGATTCGAACTGGGCGGCCAGGATCAGGTACATGAAGATGATGGACAAGAGGAAGGCCAGCCCGAAGTTCAGGGCGGCCGTGCCCATCTCCTTCGAGATCCCCGTCACGCCGGCCCGGTAGGCGGGGTCCAGGTTCATGGCCCTGACTTCCTCCCAGAGAGCGTCCAGGGCGGACTGCTGATCGTAGCCCGTTCGCATGTTGGCGCTGATGGTCACCTGGCGGCGGCGCGCGATCCGATCCACCTGGGAAGGCCCCTCGCTCTCCCGGAAGCGGGCCACGTTGTCCATGCTCACGGCCCCGAGCTTGGTCGAGGGGACGGCCATTTGGCTCACACCCTCGGCGGTCGTGCGCCACTGTTGCACGGCGCGCGCGTGGACCTCGTACTGCTCGCCGTTCTCGTTGTACGTCGAGATTTTGCGCCCACCGACCATCACCCGCAGCGTGTCGGCCACGTCCGCCACCTGCACCCCCAACTCGGCCGCCTTCTTCCGATCCAGGTTCACCGACAGTTCCGGCTTCCCCAGGATCAGGCTGGTGTCCACGTCCACCACCCCGGGGACCTTGGCAAGCGCCCCGGTCAGGCGCTGGGAGTACTCGCCCAGCTTCTGGAGATCCGGGCCGCCGATGTAGAAACCGATCTCCTTGTTGCTCACCCCGCCGCCCGAGATGGCGGCCACCTGGGAGACGCTGGTGCGAAGATTCTCCGTTGCGAATTTCGGGAGGATCGTCTTGCGTGCCTGATCCATGAGCTCGAACTGGGATGTGGTGCGCTTGCGGATGTCGGTCAACTTCACGAAGACCTTGGCCAGGTTGGCCGTGCGCCGGTCGTCGTCCCCCACCAGGACCACGGTGTAGGCCACGCCCGGGAGTGTCTTCACCTCGCGCCCGATCCGCGTGGCGATCAGCTCGGTCTGCTCCAGGGTGGTGCCCTCGGGGGTCCGGACCGACACCTCGAACTGGGACTCATCGTTCTTCGGAATGAAGTCCTTTCCGACCGCCATGAAGAGCGGCACGATGGACAGGAAGGCGAGGGCCGAGGCCGTCACGATCACCCAGCGGTGGGCCATGGCCCAGGTGAGGAGCCGCGTGTATCCGGTATCGAGGATCCGGAAGAACCGGGCATCCTTCGAGGAGCGGCCGGCCGTCCTATCCGCCGCGAGCCACCGGCTGGACAGCATGGGGGTGACGGTGAAGGCCACGAGCAGCGACACCAGGATGGAGAAGGCCATGGTCAGGCCGAAGCTGTACATGAAGCGGCCGACGATGCCGCCCATGAAGGCCACGGGGAGGAACACCGTGACGAGGGACAGGGTGGTGGCGAGGACCGCCAGGCCGATCTCCCGCGTACCCTCGATGGCCGCTGCGAACGGGGACAGGCCCATCTCCTCCATGTGGCGGTAGATGTTCTCCAGGACGACGATGGCGTCGTCGATCACGATGCCGACGGCCAAGGTCAGCGCCAGGAGGGTCAGCATGTTGAGCGTGAACCCCATGGCGTACATCAGGGCGAAGGTGCTGATGATGGAGGTCGGGATGGCGATGGCGGCGATCAGGGTGGAGCGCCAGTTGCGCAGGAACAGGAGGACGACCAGGGCCGCCAGGATCGCCCCCATGACCAGGTGTTCCTGGACGGTCTTGACCGAATCCTTGATGAAGTCCGACTGGTCCCGGACGATCTCCAGCTTGTAGCCGGCCGGCAGGCGAGAACGGAGGGCGTTGAGCTGCTTCGTGACCTCGTCCACGACGGCCACCGTGTTGGTCCCCGACTGCCGGCGCACGGCCAGGATCACCGCCGACTTGCCGTCCACGTTGCCGGCGGTTTCGGCGTCCTCGACGCCGTCCTCCGCGCGGCCCACCTGGGCCAGCGCGATCTGGGCCCCGGCCCGGTTGGCCACCACGATCCCGTCGAACTCCGGCACGCCGCCCACCCGGCCCTTCATCCGGACGGTCAGCTGGCGGGCCCCCTGGGCCAGGTTCCCGCCGGGGAGCTGGAGGTTCTGGTTGGCCACCGCGCGGGTGGCTTCCGCCGCGGTGAGGGTGTAGGCCCGCAGGCGGGCGGGATCGAGCCAGAGGTTGACCTGGCGCAGGCGGCTCCCGACCAGGGTCACCTGGCCCACGCCCGAGATGGATTCGATCTCGCGCCGGATCGTCTTGTCCGCGAACTCGCTGATGTCCCGGATGGGCCGGTCCGCGAACAGGGCGACGTAGAGGACGGGGGCCGCATCGGGGTCCAGCTTGTCCACCACGGGCTGGTCGATGTCCTGGGGGAGATCGGGCAGGATCTGGTTGACCTTGTCGCGCACCTCCTGCGCCGCCACGTCCACGTTCTTCTCCAGCTTGAACATAACGAAGACCTGGGACACCCCTTCCGTAGAGACGGAGCGGAGCTCATCAATCCCCGCGATGGTGTTCACGGCCCGCTCGATCTTGTCGGTGATCTCGGTCTCGATCTCCTCGGGCGTGGCACCCGTCTGCCGCGTTGTCACGGTGATCATCGGGAAATCCACCTTGGGGAACAGGTCCACACCCAGCCGGAAGTAGGCGAAAACGCCGACCACCGCGAGGGAGAGGACGAGGACCGAGGCGAAGACGGGGCGCTTGACGGAGAGTTCGGCTAGCCATTGCATGACTACTTGGCCTCCTGGACGGCGATCAGCGCTCCGTCCGTGAAGCCGTCGGGTGGGCGACTCACCACGCGCTCGCCGGCTGCCAGCCCGCGGAGGATCTCCAGCCGCCCATTCGCCTCGCGACCCACCTGGACGATGCGCGCCTCGGCCCGATCATTCTTGGCGACGAAGAGCTTGAAGACGCCCCCCTCATTGCGAACGGCGGCGGCCGGGATCATCAGACTGAGGGTGGCGGCCGGCAGCTCGATGTGTGCGGTGGCGAAGAGGCCCGGCTGCAGCGATCCCTTCGGGTTCGGGACGATGGCCTCGACCACCAAGGACCGGGAGTCGGTCCGCACCGCGGGGCCGACGTAGGCGATGGCTCCCTCGAACTGCCGGTCGGGGTAGCTCTGGACCGCGAAGGAGACCTTCTGCCCCTTGCGCACCGCGGCCACGGCCCCCTCGGGGATGGTGAGCTCGATCCGCAGCGGATCCACGCGCACCAGCGTCGCGATGCGGTCCCCCTTCTTCGTGTAGTGGCCGACGCTCACGGCCTTCTCCGCGATCAGGCCGCTCCAGGGGGCGCGGATGATCGTGTCCTCCACCGCTTTCCGCCCCATGGCGACCCGGACCTTCTGGGCCAGGAGGGATTGGTAGAGCTGGCGCATCTGGTTGATGGTGGTTTCGTACTGGGCCTTGGTGGCCAGGTAGTCGGCGCGGCGCAGGTCGTGCTCGGCCCGCGAGACCGCCCCTTCCTCGACGAGCTGGACGAAGCGCTGGTAGTCGGCCTCGGCCCGATCCATGGTGGCCCGGGCCTGCCGCACCTCCGGGGTCTTCAGGGGGTCAAAGATCTGCCCGTCCGTCAAGCCGAGCCGCTCGCGGATCTGCGCTTCGGTCGCCTCGGCCTCGCGGAGCTGGTTCGTGGCGTCCTGGGCATCCATGCGGGCGACCACCTGGCCCGCACTGACGGACTGGCCGCGCTCGACCAGGATTTCCACTACGCGCTGCTCGATCTCGGAGGCGATATCCGTTTGCGCGTCCGCCGTCAGGGTGCCGGTCACGTCCAGCGTGCTGGGGAGGCTCCGTTCCTCGACGGGGACCAGCGACACGCTGATCGGCTTCGGCGCCTCCTCGGCCTTGGCGGGATGCGTGACGTCGGTGTTTCCGCAGCCGGTCGTGAGGAGCGGGATCAGTAACAGCAGGAGGAGGGTCGGTCCGCTCTGAGCGCTTTTCGAGATCATCGGGATTGCTCCTGCGCAAGCCGTTCTGTGATGATGTGGAGCTTGCAGATCCGATCATCCAGGCGTGCGCTGAACTCGGCCAGGGCCGAGCGGGGAATCCGGCGCAAGGCGTCGATCTCCTCCGCGGTCAGCTCGACGCCGATCCGAAGGCTGGCCGCCTCGGGGCTGCGGAAGAACTCCTCGCGGAAGCCTTGATCCGTAACCAGCTTGCCGATGGTCCGCTCGACCGATCGTTGACTCATTCTTCTCACCTCTTAGGGTAGTTGCAGAGATTGACCGGCACACTACGCTGCATGACGCGAGCCAAGCGCGGACAATCTCTGCAACCAGTTGAAATAGCTGGACTACTCGAAATTATTGCGAGGTGCAGCGAGGATGGAACTGTCCGAGGATGTGCAGATAGGCGTAGAGATATCTACACTCTGTCCAGAAATCTACAAGAGGGTTAGGGTTCGATTCCGTGGCGTTTCAGGCGGGTGTAGAGCTTCGAGCGAGTGACTCCGAGCAGGGCGGCGGCTTTCGACTTGATCCCCTTGGCCTTCCGGAGGGCGTCCTCGACCATGCGCCTTTCCAGATCCGCCAGCGAGTCGCCCGAGGATGAGGCGGACGCTTCGCTGGCGGGCTCCGGCTCCGGCCGCTCGGGGCGGGGAGGAATCCGCGGGAGGATCCCGAGCTGCGCCGTCGTGATCAGGCCCCCCTCGGAGACGATGAGGGCACGCTCCACCGCGTTCTGCAGCTCTCGAATATTTCCCGGCCAGGTGTGGCTGAGCAGCGCCTCGCGCGCGTCGCGGCTGAGACCGAGGTCGGCCTTGGCCATGCGCCCGCCGATGGTGGAGGCGAAGTGGTCGGCGAGGAGGAGGACATCCTCCCCGCGCTCGCGCAGGGCGGGGAGGTGGACCGTGAAGACGTTCAGGCGGTAGTAAAGGTCACCCCGGAAGCGGCCGGCCTCCACCTCGCGCACCAGGTCCCGATTGGTGGCGGCGATGAGCCGCACGTCGGCGCGCAGGGTGGTCGTGCCGCCCACCCGCTGGAACTCGCGCTCCTGCAGGACGCGCAGGAGCTTGGCCTGGACGCTCGGCGAGAACTCGCCGACTTCGTCCAGGAACAAGGTCCCCCCAGCCGCCAGCTCGAAGCGGCCCGGCTTCTGGCGATCCGCCCCGGTGAAGGCCCCCCGCTCGTGGCCGAACAGCTCCGACTCCATCAGCGTGTCCGGCAAGGCGGCGCAGTTGATGGCGACGAAGGGCCCGTCGGCGCGCGCGCTATTCTGGTGGATGGCACGCGCCACCAGCTCCTTCCCGGTGCCGCTCTCGCCCGTGATGAGCACGGTGGCCTCGGTGGGCGCGACCTTGGCGGCGCGGCCGAGCGCCTCGCGCAGCACGGGAGCGGTGCCGATGATCTGGTCGAAGCCATACCGGTCGCCGAGGGCGCTCCGCAGGGAGGCCACCCGCTGCTCCAGGTGGCGCGCCTTCCCCTCGAGGATCGCCAGCCGCCGCTGCTCCTCGGCCAGACGCTGATGCTGGATCGCCAGGACCACTTGGGCGGCGACGGCCACGGCCACCTCGACATCCAACCGGTCGTACCAGTGCGGCTGGCGTCTGCCGAAATAGAGCCCGCCGCTGATCGCGTCACCGAACGCCATGGGGACGAGGAGGCAGGAGCGATGCCCCCCCTCGACGATCAAACGATCGCCGGGGCGCGCGCGGTCGAGCTCCGCCGGGGCGTCGTGGATGACCACCGTCTCGCCCGAGCGGATCCGCTCGGAGAAGGAGAAGTCCTCCAGTGGGATGCGCGCCGGGGTCTCCACGCCGCTGGGTGCGTCGTCCACCTCGGCGAATACCTCCAGGTCGCGCCCGCTGGTGCCCAGGAGGGCCACGCTCATGGTTTCGAAGTCGAGGACGGGGCGGACGGCGTCCGCCAGCCGCGCGAAGATGTCGCGCGCGTTCAGGCTGCCTTCCAGGGCGCGCGTCAGGCCCGCCAGCGCCCGCAGGCGCCGCCGCCGCCGCCGCTCGCGCTGCAGGAGGACGACGTTCTCGATGAACGGGCCGATGAGATTGGCGATCTGCCGGAACGTTGTCAGTTGGGCATCCCCGTAGGCCCCGGCCGTCAGGCTGGTGGCGGCGAGGGCCCCGATGATCCGCCCGCCGCTCTCCAGGGGAACCAGGAGGGCCGCCCGCAGGCCGGCCTGCTGCAGCCGGCGCTCGAAGGGGTTCACCGCGGCGAAGCGCGGGTCGGCGGTGAAATCGTCCACCAGCATCGCCTCGCCGGCGAAGACGTTCTTCAGGACCCAGTCGGCAGCCACATATCGACCCTGGGGGTCGAAGGCCGTGGTGTAGTATTCCTGGTGGAGGGTCAGCTCCGGCGGGGCGTGCTCGGCGAAGACCGTGAAGGTGCGGCCGTCCTCGTCCAGGAGATCGATGACCAGTCGGTCGTGCGGGATGATGCGCTGGATCTGGGCGGAGAACTGGCCCAGGAACCGGCGCGGGTCGAACTCCTCCCGCATGGAGCGGCCGATGGCCGCCAGGGAGGCCACGATGTCCGCCAGCAGGGTGTCGCCCAGCGTGCTTTGCAGACCCGCTTCAGGGGAAGGTGTGCACATGTCCGTCTCTGCGATGCGGCACGACCGAAACGGGCGCTCAGCGGACGCGCTGGCCATTCTCCACGAGTAGCTTTCCGTGCTTGATCACCTTCTCGACCAGGTTCACGCCGAAGTGGTAGCAGAGGTGCTCGTGGTTCGGGGCGTCCAGCACCAGGATGTCGGCCTGCTTCCCGACCGTGAGGCTCCCCGCGCGCTCCTGCTCGCCGATGGCCCAGGCCGCGTTGATGGTGGCGGCGGTGATGGCCTCGGCGGGCAGCATCCGCATCTGGGTGCAGGCCAGGCTCAGGATCAGGGGCATGCTCTCGGTCATGCAGGAGCCGGGATTGAAGTCGGTGGCCAGGGCCACCGGGACGCCGGCATCGATCATGTCGCGGGCCCGGGCGTAGCGCGGCATGTGGAGGAAGTAGGCCGTGCCGGGGAGGAGGACGGCGATCACCCCCGCGTCGGCCATCTGGCGGATACCGTCGTCGCTCGCGAAGAGGAGGTGGTCCGCGGTGCGGGCCCGGACGCGGGCGGCCATCGCGGCGCCGCCAAGATCCGTGATCTCGTCGGCGTGGACGCGCGGCTCGAGGCCCGCCGCTTGGGCCGCGCGCAGGATGCGCTCGGACTGCGCCACGGAGAAGACCCCGGTCTCGCAGAAGACATCGCAGAAGCGGGCCAGCTTCCGCTCGGCCACCGCGGGGATCATGCGGTCGACCACCAGATCCACGTAGGCGTCCGGCGCCTGGCGGTGCTCCGGGGGGATCTCGTGCGCCCCCATGAACGTCGGGACGACCGTCATGGGCCCTTCCTCGTGCAGCTCGCCGATGACCTCGAGCATCTTGAGTTCGGCCTCGATCTCCAAGCCGTAACCGCTCTTGGCCTCGACGGTCGTCGTCCCGAGGGCGAGCATCCGGTTGAGGGAGCGCCGGGCGGCGAACGCGAGCTCCGCCTTGGTGGCCTTCCGCGTGGCCGCCACCGTGGCGTTGATCCCGCCGCCGGCCGCGGCGATCTCCATGTAGGTCTTCCCCTGGATCCGCATGGCGAACTCGTTCTCGCGGCTGCCGGCGAAGACCAGGTGCGTGTGGGGGTCCACGAAGCCGGGCATGACCGTCTTGCCGTGGGCGTCGATCAGCTTGCAGAAGGCCATCGACTTGACGGCGGTCGGAAGCTCCGCCGTCGGGCCCACCCAGACGACCTTCCCCCGCCGGGCGGCCAGGGCCCCCTGATAGATGATCCCCAGGTCGCGCATCTCGTCCCCGCGCCGCGGCCGGGCCACGCTTCCGGCCAGCGTCACGAGTTCCGCTGCCCCCTCGATGATGAGATCTGCATGGATCATGTTCGGCCTCCTTGGGGTGCCCAGCGGTTTCCCGCGCGTCGCGCTACTTGATGGTGAACTCCGCGCG
>JBGPQZ010000090.1:0-10643 GCA_041489335.1 Methylomirabilia bacterium | reverse complement strand
GGGAGGCTGGGCGTGCATGACGGTTCAGGGATGCTGAGCAATCGGCTGGAGCGGATGACCGCGCGGGAGGAGTTCCTCGACTACTGCCTCTGGGAGTACACGCCGCTCGCCCCCTTCGAAGGCAAGTTCCGGTCGGTCAACCTCCTCTTCCACACCTTCGAGCTGGCGGGGCTGCCGGACCGCGCCTTCGATCTCGTCACCGCGATCCGGGAGGGGATCGGCCCCGCGCGCACCGTGTGGGGGGTGAAGTGGCGGGGTGGGGTGCTGGGCTGGGAGTTCTACTTCTACGACTACCGCCGCCGCGAGCGTGAGCGCTCCATCACCAGGCTTCAGGAGATCCTGCGGCCCTTCGCCTCCAGCCCGGTCCGGGCCAACGAGAACCACCAGTACTTCATGTTCTCCCTGGACATCGACCGGGCGCTGGTCCTGGGCGAGCGCAGCCTGGACGAAGTCCACATGTACATCGGGAATGTGGGGAGCGCCGTCTCGTCCGGGATCTGCTACTCGGTGACCCCCGCTGCCACCCGTCTGGAGAACTTCTATTTCTTCTTCGACGCACGGAAGCACACGAAGGAGATTGCGGCCAAGGCGGCCTGCTCCGCCTACCTGGACACGACCCGAGTGACCATGGACCAGGTGCTCTGGCCAGAGCTGCGGGATTGCCGCGTCATCGTGGTGGCCAACAAGCAGACGCACGATGCCGTCTACTTTTCGGGGATCAACGTCGACCAGTTGCTGGTCTTCCTGCGGCGGATGGGCTACCCGCAGCCCCTGGTAGTCTTCGTGGAGGAGCACCGGTCGTCGCTGGACCACCTCCAGTACGATGTGGGGGTCGACTACCGGATGGAGGGGGGCGAGCTGGTGTACCTGAAGAGCGGCTATTACGGAATCTTCTGAGGAATAGCAGGTTCGCACATGGGGCACCGTCAGCCTGCCGACTTCCCAACCTCCTCCGACCCTCGCGGCCCGGAGTACGAGTACCTCTGCGTGGACGGATTCCTGCAGAGCGCTGTCGGGGCGCGCGCACTGGCCAGCGCGCTGGAGCTCGGGGTGATCGACTATCTACACGAGCGATCTGACGCAGAGTGTGAAGAACTGGGCGCGGCCCTCCGGATCGACGCGGGGGGTCTCGGTCTGTTGTGCGACCTGCTGTCCGCGAGCGGGGTGTGCGAGGAGACCGGAGGCCGCCTCCGGCTGAGCGAGGCGTTTCGGAGGGCGCTCCGGTACCGCGGCCTGCTGGAGGCGAAGCTGGACTTCGCGGAGCTCGCGCTTCTGGACTTCATGGGTGGGCTCACGACGCTGATCATGGCCCCCGGCGAGTTTCGCCGCCGGTCCCGCCTGCTCCGGCTGTTCGATTACGGTCGCTGCTTCGACTCCTCCCCGGAAAGCGAGGCACTGACCAGACGCTGGATGCGAATAACAACGGCCCTGACGAAGCACGAGGCCCGAGTCTGCATGAGATTCCATGAGTTCGGTCGATATCGACGTCTCATGGATGTCGGGGGAAACAGCGGAGAGTTTGCGCTTCAGATCTGCAGGACGCATCCTCGGGTGCGTGCGACCGTGTTCGATCTCCCCCTGGTGTGCCGTATAGGCCAGGAGCATGTTTGCCAGGAACCCGAGGCTGACAGGATAGAGTTTGTGGAGGGTAATGCGCTCGCCGACACCTTGCCGACAGGGTATGACCTCATCACCTTCAAGTCCGTGCTCCACGATTGGCCAGAACGGGAAGCGAAACACCTGATCCTGCAGGCAAGTCGATCGTTGCAGGCGGGGGGCACACTCCTCATTTTCGAGCGAGGCCCATTCGAGGTGGGCGAAGGGACTGTGCCATACTCCCTGATTCCGTTCCTGCTTTTCTTCCGGTCGTTCCGGCCGCCGGCCATGTACAAGACGCAGCTTGAGGATATCGGTTTTCGGGACGTGACCATCCAGGGAATTGACCTGGAAATGCCATTTTTTTTGGTGGCAGGGGTGAAGGAACCATGACCAACGTCTCGCCGAGGACCAGCGGGGGAAGTGGGCGGACAAGGGCCTGCCGGTTTGGGAGGAATGAGGCATCCCTCTTCCTCTTGCATCGGGTGACCGAGACGGGATATGGTAGGTGCGAGCGGGAACTGGTGAACGACAAGTAGTGGACACGCATAGTGGAAAGGAGCGACGGATGGCCAAGGAGAAAGCGCAAGATTCGACAGCGGTGAATCCGGTGGAGGCGGCGCCCGCAGGGCCGAAGATCCGCTGGGACGACACCCACATGCAGACGGCCTACGCCAACGTCTGCAACGTGGCCAGCACCCGCGAGGAGGTCGTCCTCCTCTTCGGGATCAACCAGGCCTGGCACGCGGGCCAGGCGGAGATTCCCATCCAGCTCAGCAGCCGGATCATCATGAGTCCCCATGTCGCCAAGCGGCTCTCGGCTCTCCTCGACAACGTGCTGAGGGAGTACGAGTCTCGGTTCGGCGCGCTGACGGAACCCCGCGCGTAATCGCCCGTCCATCCGATCCGCCCGGGCAGCCGCGGGTGCCCGGGCGGATCCTGGTTGTCCATGGATCATCAAGACCGCAGTCATGGAGGCGGGCCGTCCCCGCCGCAACGGCAAGAAGCAACTGCCATCTCCCAGGCGCTTGACCTGGATCAGGTCGTCTGGCGGCAGTTTGCCGAGGCGTCCACCCCCGAAGCCTTCTATCGCACTTGGCTCGCGGTCCAGTCGCGCCTGATGCGCGGCGTGCTGGGCGGCGTGGTCGTGCTGGGCCCCCCGGAGACGGGACCGTACACCCCTGCGGCCTTCTGGCCGGATGGGCAGGGGGTCTCGAAGTTCCTCGCCGGCGTGGCCGAGCGGGCGCTGGCCGAGCGCCGGGGCCTCGTTGTCCCGGACGAGGGGGGAGAGGAAGGGGAGGTGGTGGCAGGCCCGCGGCTCGGCGTCGCCTATCCCGTTCACGTGTCAGAACGCCTTCACGGGGTGGTGGCCCTCGAGATCCGCTCGCGACCGGAGCGGGAACTCCAGACGGTCCTGCGGCAGCTGCAGTGGGGAACCGCGTGGATCGAGCTCCTCTGGCTCCGCGAGGAGGGCGCGCGCCGCGGCGCGACGGTGGAGCGACTGCAGACCGTCCTGGACCTGACGGCCACGGCCCTCTCCCAGGAGCGGTTCTACGGGTCGGCCACGGCTTTCGTGACGGCGCTGGCCACTGGGCTGGGCTGCGACCGGGTCAGCCTGGGCTTCGTCCGAGGCGGCCGGGTGCGGGTCTCGTCCGTCTCCCACAGCGCGCAGCCGAAAGCCCAGACGAATCTCATGCGCGCCATCGCGGCGGCGATGGATGAGGCGATCGACCAGCATACCGTGGTGGTGTATCCGCCACAGGCGGACCGGCCCCAGGCCGCGCGGGCACACGCCGAGCTGGCGCGGCAGTACGGGGCCGGGACCATCTGCTCCGTCCCGCTGGGCGCGGGCGACCGTCTGGTGGGCGCGCTGACGTTGGAGCGTCCCGTCGACCAGCCCTTCGACGCGGCCGCGGTGGAGATGTGCGGGGCGCTGGCCGCGCTGGCGGGGCCGATCCTGGAGATCCAGCGGCGCGAGGACCGCTGGCTCATCACCAAGATCGCGGTCTGGGCTCGCGACCTCATCGGCAAGATCATCGGACCCCGCCACATGTCCCTGAAGCTCTCGCTTTTCGCCGCGGCCGGCCTCATCCTCTTCTTGGCGCTGGCCATGGGGGAGTACCGGGTCTCGGCCTCGGCCGCGCTCGAGCCGGTCGTGCGCCGCGCGGTGGCGGCCCCCTTCGCCGGCTACATCGCCGAGGCGCCCGCCCGGGCGGGGGACCTCGTGCGCCGGGACCAGGTGCTGGCCGCGCTGGACGACCGAGACCTTCGGCTCCAGCGGCTGAAGTGGGCCAGCCAGCTGGAGCAGGTTGCCAGGCAGCACCAGCAGGCGCAGGCCCAGCGGAACGCGGCGCAGGTCGCCATCCTGAGCGCGCAGATGGACCAGGCGCGGGCGGAGATCGCCCTGCTGGACGACCAGCTCACGCGCAGCCGTCTGCGGGCGGGGATCGACGGCATCGTCGTCAGCGGCGACCTCAGCCAGGCGCTCCGCGCCCCGGTGGAGCGCGGACAGGTGCTGTTCGAGGTGGCCCCGCTGGATGCGTTTCGGATCGTCCTGCAGGTGGCTGAGTACGCCATTGCCGACGTGCGGGAGGGGCAGTCCGGGACGCTGGTCCTCTCCGGCGCCCCCCACGAAGGGTTGCCGTTCCAGGTCGCCAAGATCACGCCGGTCTCGACGGCGCGAGAGGGGCGCAACTACTTCCGCGTGGAGGCGACACTCGCGCGCACGCCGGAACGGTTGCGGCCGGGGATGGAGGGAGTGGGCAAGATCGCCGTTGACCGCCGCCGGCTGGTCTGGATTTGGACTCACGACGTGGTGGACTGGGTCCGCCTGGCTCTGTGGACCTGGCTGCCATGAGACCCGGAGTGATGCCGGGATGACGGAATCGCTCTTCAGTGGTGCCTGGTACCGGGTCGCAGACCTCAAGCCCCGGATCCGGAGCCACGCCAAGATCCATCGCCACCAGTACCGCGGTGAGACCTGGTACGTCTTGCAGGACTTGGCCTCCGGCCGCGTCCACCGCTTCTCGCCGGCCAGCTATCTCGTCCTGGGCTTGATGGACGGCTGCAGGACGATCCAGCAGATCTGGGACACGGCGCTCGCGGGTCTGGGGGACGACGCGCCGACCCAGGACGAGATGATCCAGCTGCTGGGCCAGCTCCATAGCGCCGACATTCTGCAGTGCGACGTGGCGCCGGACATCGCCGAACTGTTCCAGCGTCACGAGCGGCAGCGACGGAGCAAGCTGATCGGTCAGTTGTTGAGCCCTCTCTGGTGGCGCTTCCCGCTCCTCGACCCCGAGCGCTTGCTGGGCCGGTTGCTCCCCTGGGCCCGACCGTTCTTCGGGATCGGGGGGGCCTTTCTCTGGGCGAGCGTGGTGGGGGTGGCCCTGGTTCTGGTCGGGGTATACTGGGCGGACCTCACCTCCAACTTCTTGGATCGGGTGCTCAGCGCGCGGAACCTCTTAGTCCTCTGGCTGCTGCTCCCGGCCCTCAAGGCCCTGCACGAGGTCGGCCACGGCCTCGCCACCAAGGCCTTCGGGGGCGAGGTCCACGACATGGGCGTCATGCTCCTCGTCGTCTCCCCGCTGCCCTACGTGGACGCCTCGTCCGCCTCGGCGTTTCCCAGCAAGTGGCAGCGGATCGTCGTCGGGGCGGCGGGGATGCTGGTGGAGCTGTTCCTGGCCGCCCTGGCCCTCTTCGTCTGGTTGGCTGCCGAGGCCGGCGTCCTGCGGACCGTGGCGTACAACACCATCCTCGTCGCCGGCATCTCCACGGTGCTCTTCAACGCCAACCCGCTGCTGCGCTACGACGGCTACTACATGCTGTCGGACTTCCTGGAAATCCCCAACCTTTACACCCGATCGCGAAGCTACCTCGCCTACCTCTGCGAACGTTACCTGTTCGGCCATCAGGAGGCCGAGACGCCTCCCGCCTCCCGATCAGAGCGGACGTGGTTCGTCGTCTACGCCGTCAGCGCGTTCGCCTACCGGCTCCTCGTCATCGCCGGGATTGCCTTCTTCCTGCTGTACAAGTTCTTCTACCTCGGGGTGGCTGCTACGGTCGCGCTCGTGGCTGCGTGGATCGGCGTCCCGACCTGGAAGGCAATCGGCTTCGTGCTGCGCAACCCGCGGCTGCACCGGGTGCGGGGTCGCGCCCTCGGGGTGAGCCTTGGGCTTGCCGGGCTGGTGGTGGCCTTAGTCGGCTTCCTGCCCGTCCCCTCCCGGACGGCGGCGGAGGGAGTGGTGTGGGTCCCGGAGGAGGCTCTGGTCCGTGCGGGCGCGAGCGGGTTCGTCGAACGAATCGTGGCGCGCCCGGGAAGTCGCGTCCGTCCCGGGGACGTGCTGCTGGAGTGCGCCGATCCGTCGCTCCTGGCCCGTGTCCAGGTGCTGGCGGCCCGGCTCAGGGAGTTCCGCGCGCGCTACGATGAGCAGCGTGCCGCGGATCGGGTCAAGGCCGCCCAGTTCCAGGAGGAGATCCGCTACGTCGAGGAGGATCTGGCCCGCGCCCGCGCGGAGCAGGGTGCCCTGACGGTCCGGAGCCAGGCGGAAGGCACCTTCGTCCTGCCGGCGGCCGCGGACCTGCCCGGCCGGTTCGTGCGGCGCGGGGAGCTGCTCGGCTACACCGTCAACCTGGAGCGCATCACGGTCCGTGCCGTCGTCCCCCAGACGAGCGTCGACCTGGTGCAGCAGCGGACGATTGGCGTCGAGGTTCGCCTGTCGGAGCGGATCGGCGAGACGGTGCCGGCAACCGTCCGGCGCGAAGTGCCGGGCGCCAGCGAGCGGCTGCCGAGCCCGGCCCTCGGCCTCGGCGGGGGCGGCAGGGTGCCGGTCGATCCGCGCGACACCCAAGGGGTCACGGCGATGGAGCGGGTCTTCCAGATCGACCTGGAGCTGCCCTCGACTCTCCCGCTCCTCAACGTCGGCGGCCGTGTCTATGTGCGGTTCGACCACGGCTGGGAGCCCCTGGCCGTCCAGTGGGCGCGCCAGGTGCGGCAACTCTTCCTGGCCCGGCTCAATGTCTGACGCGCTCCTCGCCCGGCAGATTCCCGTGGGCCCGTACGCCGAGCGGCTCCCCTCGCGGGATGGCCTCCTCGATCGACTGGGCGCGCGCGTCCAGGCGTCCGTCGTCCGCCGCTGGATGGCTCGCCGGCGCCAGTGGCAGGCCCTGGTGCGAGCGGTGACGGAGCATGGGCGGAGCGTGGCGGATCTGGACGATGCGGCGCTCCGGGCGATGGGGCAGGAGTTGGGCGCGCCCCTCCGGCGTGAGGGATTCCGTGGGGAGCTCGCGGCCCGCGTCTTCGCGCTGGTGCGCGAAGTGGCCGGCCGTAGCCTGGGACAGCGCCACTACGACGTGCAGCTCATCGGCGGCTGGATCCTCCTGCAGGGGCAGGTAGCCGAGATGGAGACGGGCGAGGGGAAGACCCTGACGGCCACGCTGGCCGCGGCCACGGCGGCGCTGGCGGGTGTGCCCGTCCACATCATCACGGTGAACGACTACCTGGCCGCGCGGGACGCCGAGTGGATGGGGCCGATCTACCGCGCCTTGGGGCTCACGGTGGGGGTCATCGTCCACGGGATGGATCCGGCCGCGCGGCACGCCGCGTACGCCTGCGACGTGACCTACTGCACGAACAAGGAGGTCGTTTTCGATTACCTCAAGGACCGCCTGGCCTTGGGGCGCCGCCAGGGGCGCATCCACCTGGCGCTGGATCGGGTGGCCGGCACGGCGACCGGCGCCGCCCGGCTCCTGCTGCGGGGGCTCCACTACGGAATCGTGGACGAAGCCGACAGCGTCCTGGTGGACGAGGCCCGGACGCCGCTCATCATCTCGGGGGAGGCCCACCCGTCGGCCGCGGCCGAGCGGAGCGTGTACCAGACCGCCCTGGAGCTGGGCCAGCGTCTCGAGCCGGAGCGGGACTACCACATCGAGCCGCGTGAACGGATGGTCCGCCTCACCGAGGCCGGCCGGCTCCGGCTGAGCGAGCTGGCGCGCGATCTGGGTGGGGCCTGGGTCGGCCGCCTGCGGCGTGAGGAATTGGTGCACCAAGCGCTCACGGCCACGCACCTCTTCGAGCGCGACAAGCACTATCTGGTCCAGGACGACCGGGTGAAGATCATCGACGAGTACACGGGCCGGGTCATGGCCGACCGCTCCTGGGAGCACGGGCTGCACCAGCTCATCGAAGTCAAGGAGAGCTGTGCCGCGACGCGGCAGAACGTGCCCCTGGCCCGCATCAGCTACCAGCGGTTCTTCCGCCGCTACCTCCGGCTGGCGGGCATGACGGGCACGGCGCGCGAGGTGGGGGGGGAGCTGGCCTCCGTCTACGGCCTGGCGGTCGTCCGCGTGCCGACGAACCGGCCGCTCCGGCGCCTCTCCCTGGGGGACCGGGTGTATGCGACGGGGGACGCGAAGTGGGAGGCGATCGTCTCACGAATCGCGGATCTACACGGGCGCGGCCGGCCGATGCTGGTGGGGACGCGCTCGGTGGCCGCGTCCGAGCACTTGAGCCGGCTGCTCAGCGCCCAAGGGCTTCCACACACGGTGCTCAACGCCCGGCAGGACAAGACCGAGGCGGAGATCATCGCGCGGGCGGGCGAGCCGGGCCGGATCACGGTGGCTACGAATATGGCGGGGCGCGGGACGGACATCCAACTGAACCCCGGGGTGGCGGAGCTGGGCGGGCTGCATGTGATCGCCACGGAGCGGCACGAGGCGGGCCGGATCGACCGCCAGCTCTTCGGCCGCTGCGGGCGCCAGGGCGATCCCGGGAGCTACGAGGCGCAGGTATCCCTGGAAGACGAGTTGATCGTGGTCCACGGAGGGAGGCTGTGGCGCCGGCTGGCGGGCTCCCGCCGGCAGGTGCCGCGATGGGTCGGCGGGTTCCTGTTCCGACGGGCACAGCGGGCGGCGGAACGCGTGCATTCCCGGGCCCGGCAGCAGCTCCTGAAGATGGACGAGCACCTGGAGACCGCGCTGGCCTTCTCGGGGCGCGGAGAGTGAGGAGGAGAATCGTCCCATGAGAGGCACGCGGAGCCTGTGGCTTGCACCCGGACTGGCCCTGGTGGCCTTGACGCTGCCCACCACCAGCGCCCAGGCCGCCGAACTGGACTGCCTCATTCAGCCCTCCATGGTCGTCAACGTCTCATCCCCGATCGACGGCCTGGTGGAGCGGGTGGAGGTGGATCGCGGGGATCTGGTCAAGGAGGGGCAGATCCTGGCGAGGCTGGAGGCCAGCGTGCAGGAGGCGACGGTGGCGCTGGCCCGGGCGCGTGCCCAAATGACCACCGGCATCGACGCGAGTCAGGTGCGCCTGGACTACTCGATCCGCAAGGTCGCGAGCAACGAGAAGCTGCTGCGGGAGGGGGGCATCTCCGAGCGCGAGGTGGATGAGGCCAAGGCGCAGCGCGACCTGAACGAGGTGGCCCTGGTGGAAGCCCGGGAGACCAAGCACCAGGCCGAACTCGAACTGCGACGGGCCGAGGCGGACCTGGCGGTTCGCATCATCCGCAGCCCAATCACCGGAGTGGTCATGGAGCGGCTCCTCTCGGCCATGGAGCAGACGAAGCAGACCCCGATCGTGAGACTCGCCCGACTCGACCCGCTCTACGTGGAGGTGATTACCCCGGTGGCCCTGCTCGGGAAGATCCGGGTGGGGATGCAGGCGGAGGTCCTGCCGGAGGCGCCCGTGGGGGGCGTCCACACCGCGCGGGTCAAGGTCGTGGACCCGGTGGTGGACGCGGCCAGCGGCACCTTCGGCGTCCGCCTCGAGCTGTCCAACCCCGACAACCGGATGCCTGCCGGGCTCAAGTGCAGGGTGCGGTTCCCTCGGTAGGATTGGATCAGGAATTAGGGAGGGATATGCCGTGAAGCTCGCAGGGAGGGTGGCCGTCGTCCCGGGGATGACCAGGGGGAGGAGAAAGGAGTTTGCCATGGAGTTCACTGGACAGACGGCAATCGTGACGGGCGTCGCCCGGGGGTTCGGCCGGGCCATCGTGCGGCGGTTGGCGCGGGGCGGGGCCCGGGTGGTGGCGGCGGATATCAACTTGCCGGGAGCCCAGGAGACGGTGGCCCTGACGAAGCAGGACGGGGGCGAGGCAATCGCGCACCAGGTGGACGTCTCCTCGGCCAAGAGCGTCGAGGCCATGGTCCAGGCGGCCCTGTCCACGTATGGTAATCGCGTGGACATCCTGGTGAACAACGCCGGCATCTGGAAGCTCTTGCCGACGGAGGAGATGACCGAGGAGGAGTGGGACCGGGTCGTGAACGTGAACATGAAGGGCACCTTCCTCTGCTGTCGGGCGGTCATCCCCATCATGCGGAAACAGGGTAAGGGCCACATCGTGAACATCGCCTCCATCGCGGCGCGGAACGGCGGCACGATGGCCGGCATCCACTACGTGGCGTCCAAGGGCGGCGTCCTGGCCATGACCAAGAAGCTTGGGAAGGAGCTGGGGCAGTACGGCATCGTGGTCAACGGCCTGAACCCCGGCACCAGCGGGACGGAGATGACGAAGGATTGGCCGCCCAGCATCCTGGAGGGGATCGCCAAGAATACCCCGCTGGGGCGACTGGTCGAGCCGGAGGACATCGCGGACGTGGTGGCGTTCCTGGCGTCGGACGCCGCCCGCTTCGTGCACGGCGAGACGGTCGAGGTGAACGGCGGCATCCTCTGCGACTAGGGGAGATTGATCCGCAGATTACGCAGATTACACAGATGCAGCAGGGAAGGTGCCCTCACCCGGCCTTCGGCTACCCTCTCCGAGCACCCTCTGGGTGGGGGGAGGATAAGGTAAGGGGGAAATCTGCGGATGTCTTCAATGCTGGGTTCTGCGGAGAGGGGAGAAGAAATGGGCTGGGTGCTGCTCAAGGGCGGGCGCGTGTTCGACCCGGAGGACCGGGGCGTCGCCGACGTCCTGATCCTGGGGAGCGAGATCGCCGCGGTGGGAGCCGACCTCCGGGTGCCGACCGGGATCGGCGAGGGTGCGACCCTCGAGGTCCGCGAGCGAATCGTCCTGCCGGGCCTCATCGACGGACACATCCACGTC
>JBGPQZ010000089.1:0-10685 GCA_041489335.1 Methylomirabilia bacterium | reverse complement strand
TGGTTGAAGCGCTGGACGTACTGCAGGAAGGCCACCAGGACGCCGGGCAGCACCGCCCCCTCCAGGATGAACCGCCCCCCCTGCCAGAGGAGCAGGCCCACCGTGAGGGCGCTCACCACCTCGACGAAGGGGAAGAAGAGGGCGTTGTAGTGGACGCTCGTGAGGAGGGCATCCCGGTTGCGGGTGTTGATCTCCTTGAACTTGAGGTACGTCTGGCGCTCCTGCCCGAAGGCCTGGACGGTGGCCATCCCCGACAGGTTCTCGTTCAGGTAGCCGTTCAGCCGTGCCAGGATCTTCCGGCTCTCCCGGTAGTTCTCCCGGGCCCTCCGCCGGTACACGTTGGTGGCCAGGATCATGACGGGGAGTAGGCTGAGCGCCAGCAGGCCCAGCCGCCAGTCCAGGACGCACAGGGCGGTCGCGATGCCCAGGATCATGAGGCTGTCGCCCAGGAAGGCCACCACACCGGAGCCGAACAGCTCGTTCAGGTTCTCCACGTCGTTGATCACCCGGGTCATCAGGCGGCCCACGGGGTTCTTGTCGAAGAAGGCGGGGTCGTGGCCGAGCAGGTGGCCGAAGAGCGCCTGCCGGATGTCGTGCATCACCCGCTGCCCCACGACCTGAGTGGCGTACGCGTGGCCGAAGTGGCAGCAGAATCCCAGGGCGAGGACGCTGAGGTACGCCGCGGCCACCCGGTCCAGGCCGGCGAGGTCGCGGGCGGCGACGTACCGGTCGATGGCCACCTTGACCAGGTAGGGTCCGGCGAGCTGCGCCACGGTGTGCCCGGCGAGACAGAGAGAGGCCAAGAGGACGAGGGGCCAGTAGGGCGCGAGGTACACGACCAGCCGGAGGGCCAGGCGCGTATCGTAGGCCCTCCCCAGGGCCTCGTCGTCGATGTGTAGGTGCGGCCCGTGCATGGTCAGCCGTTCCCCTGCTCGGCGTACGCCTCCAGCTCGCGGGTGAGCAGTTGCCGCTGATACAGGCGATGGTAGTGTCCCTCGTGCGCCAGGAGCTCCTGGTGCGTCCCCTGCTCCACGATCCGGCCGTCCTTCAGGTACACGATCAGGTCGGCCTCCTTCACCGTCGAGATGCGGTGCGAGATGAGGATCGTCGTCCGCCCCGCCATCACCGCGCGCAGCTCCCCCAGGATGCGCTCCTCCGTCTGGACGTCCACGCTGGAGAAGGCGTCGTCCAGGATCAGGATCGGCGGGTTCTTGATCAGCGCCCGCGCCAGGGCCGTGCGCTGCTTCTGACCCCCGGACAGGCGCACGCCCCGCTCCCCGAGCAGGGTGTCGAAGCGGTCGGCGAAGGCCTCGACGCTGGGCAGGAGGGCCGCCACGCGCGCCGCCTCCTCCATGTCCTGCTCGGTGGCGTCCGGCCGGCCGAAGAGGATGTTCTCGCGGATGCTCTCCGAGAACAGGAAGATGTCCTGGGCGACCAGCCCGAGGGAGGCCCGCAGCCTCCTGAGCGGGATGGTCCGGATGTCCTTACCGTCCAGAAACAGCGTGCCCTCGGGTGCCTCGAACAGCCGGGCGATCAGATGGACCAGGGTGCTCTTCCCCGCCCCCACCTCCCCCACGATCGCCACGCGGCTCCCGGGCGGGATCGCCAGCCGGATGTCCCGCAGGATCCAGGGGGCCTCCGGGCTGTAGCGGAAGGAGAGGCCCCGGAACTCGATGGCGCCGCGGAGCCGCCTGGGAGCGCGATCGTCCGGCACCCGATGCCCCGGCGCCACGGGGGTCTCCAGGATCTCGGTGAGGCGCGTGGCGGCGGCCGCCCCGCGATGATAGAGGTTCGCCACGTAGCCGATGGCCATCACCGGCCAGGTCAGGAGCGCGAGGTAGCCGCTGAATTGCACGAACTGCCCGAGGCTGAGCGCTCCGGCGACGACGCGGCGGCCGCCCAGCCAGAGGACCACCGCCGCGCCCAGGCCGGAGAAGACGGCCATGAGCGGCCAGAGGACGCCGGCCAGCCGCGCCATTACCAGGCTCTTCCGCATGTACGCGTCGCTCAGGTCCTGAAACCGCTCCCGGCGGCCCTCCTCCTGCGCGTAGGCCTGCACGACCCGGATCCCCGCCAGGCTCTCCTGGACGAAGCTGCTCACCTGGGCCAGGACCTGTTGCACCTCGCGGTAGCCGCGGTGGAGGCGGTTGCCGAAGCAGAGCACCAGGGCCGTGATGCCCGGCAGGGCGAGGAGCGACCAGAGGCTGAGCCAGGGGTCGATCCGGATCATGAGGGGGAGCGTCGTCAGGATGAGGAGCGTCCCGTCCAGCGCCGCCACGGCCCCGATCCCCAGCATCTCGCGCACCGAGGCCAGGTCGTTGGTGAGGCGGGACATCAGTTCCCCGGTCTTGGTATGCTGGAAATAGGCCATGGGGAGACGCTGCAGGTGGGCGAAGAGGAGATTGCGGAGGTCTCGCTCGATGTACCGGGAGAACCCGAAGACCCGGGTCCGCCAGAAGTACCGGAAGACGCCCTGGGCGGCCGCGGCGAGCCCGATCAGGAGGGGAAAGGTAAGGAGACCCCACCGCTCCGCCTCGGACAGGCTGAGATTGTCCAGGGCCAGCCGGGTGAACCAGGGGATGAGGAGGTGCATCGCATCCGTGCCCAGGAGGGCCAGGATGCCCAGGAAGAAGGACCGGCGATGCCGGGAGAGGATGGGTTTGACGTGCTGCCAGAGGGTGCGAATGGCCTGCCTCGTGTTCCAAGGGGCGTCCGCTTCGGTTCTACGCGTCGGGGGTCAGCTCGGCGATGGTCCGAAGGAGCTGCTCGAGCCGGACCGGCTTCCCCAGGATCCGATCCACCAGCCCCGAGCCCTCCGCCTCCACGCTCGCCTGCTCGCCCCAGCCCGTCAGGATCACGACGGGCAGACGCACCGACTGGGCCTTGACGGCCCGCGCCACGTCCCAGCCGCTCAGCCCCGGCATCCCCAGATCGGTGAGCACGAGGTCCACGGAGTCGGCCTGGAGGAGCGACAGGGCGGTGGCCCCGTCCTCCGCCTCGACGACCGTGTGCCCTGCCGCCGTGAGGAGGCTGCCGATGGCGAGGCGGACCATCGGATCGTCGTCGACCAGGAGGATGCGCCGGGGGCGGCCGGGGGCGGCCAATGGGCGCCGCTCCGCCGGAGCGGACCCGCGCGGGGCCGCCCGGAAGCGCAGGCTGATGGTCGTGCCCTGTCCCGGCGCCGAGCGGACGTCGATGGCGCCGCCGTGCCGCTCCAGAACCCCGTACACGACCGAGAGGCCCAGGCCGGTCCCCCGCCCCCCCTTGGTCGTGAAGAAGGGATCGAAGATCCGCTGCCGCACCTCCTCGGTCATCCCCACCCCGGTGTCCGTGACCGACAGCTCCACTCCGGTCCCCCCTGATCCGTTACTCCCCTGCTCCCCTGATCCACTCGCCGGTACCCCGCGGGTGGCGATGGTGAGCGTGCCGCCCTGGGGCATGGCGTCCACCGCGTTCAGGATGAGGTTGGTCAGGGCCTCCCGCACCTCCGCGGCGTGCCCCAGGATGAGAGGCACTCTTGCGAGCAGCGTCTGCAGCCGGATCGCCTGGCCCCGCTGGTGCGGCTCGTCCTTCCAGTGCGGACGGGTGATCTCCAGCGTCTCCCGGACCACGCGGATCAGGTCCACCGGCTCCAAAGGGCTGTGCGGCCGCTGCAGGGCGAAGTCCTGGAGGCGGTGGACGATGTGCGCCCCGTCGCCGATCGCCATCTCCAGGGTCGCCAGGGTCTCCTGGATCGCCGGATCCGCCACGCGCAGCCGCAGGAGCTCCACCTGCGCCAGCACCGCCGCCAGCATGTTGTTCAGGTCGTGGGCGATCCCGGCGGCCATCTGCCCCAGGGCCCGCAACTTCTCGGCCCGAATCGATTCGTCCTGCGTGCGCTTCAGGTCCTGGTAGGACTGCTGCAGTTGGGCGAAGAGCTGCGCCTTCTCGATGGCCAGGGCCGCGTGGTCGGCGAACGACTTGAGGTAGGCCAGCTCGTCCGCCGTGTACTGGTGGGGTGTCGTGGTGTTGAAGGTGAGGACGCCCAGGATCCGCTCCCCGCTCTTCACGGGCAGGCCGAGGTAGGTGGTGATGCCCATGGCCCGATTCATATCCGCCAGGGAATTCTCCGGGTCGCTGGCCGGATCTGCCATGAACAGCGGCTGCCCGGTCGTCGCCACCCGGCCGGATGGGCCCTTCCCCAGCGGAAGCTGGAATCCCTCGGGCAGGGTGGCCCCCTTCACGGCCCCCACTCGGAGGACGCGGGCCGTCTCGTCCACCAGGAGGAGCTTCACGTGCGAGCAGTTGGTGATCTCCATGGCCACCTCGACGATCCGATCCAGGATCACCTGCAGGTCCAGCTCGCTCATGACCGTCTGGCTCGCCCGCAGCAGCGCCTCGAGTTCCCGGCCGCGCCGCACGGCGGCCCCGTGCAGGCGCGCGTTCTCGATGGCGATGGCCGCCTGGCTGGCGAACAGGGCCAAGGTCTCCTGGTCCTCCTCGCTGAACGGACCGCGGTCCGCCGCGCGGGTGACCGAGAGGGCACCGACCAGCCGCTCCCGGTACAGCAGGGGCTCGGCCAGGACCGCCGCATGGGTGGTGCGTTCCAGCAGGAGCGGGGTGGCGTATTCGGACGAGCGGAAGTCGTTCACGATCAGGCCGCAGCGGCGAGCGGCGGCCGCCCCCACGACCCCTTCCCCGAGCCGAAGCGTGAGGGCGTCCCTCCCCTCACTCACTTCCTCCCCGATCCAGCTCTGGGGGATGAGGAGCCCGGAGTCTTCATCCCACAGGCGCACCATGCCGGACGTCGCGCCGACCAGCTCGGCGGCCCGATACATAATCAGGTCGAGGAGGGATCGGAGGTCCAGCTCGCGGGTGATCTCTTCGCTCACCGCTCGAACCGCCTCGAGCTGCTGCGTGCGCAGAAGCAGTGTCCCCTCCGCTCGGGTGCGGTCGCGGAGCTCCCGCTGGGCGGCGTCGTACAGGCGCGCATTCTCGATGGCGATGGCGGCCTGGTCGGCGAAGGAGGTGAGATAGGCCATTTCCTCCGGTGTATACTGGCGGGGCACCGTCGTGTTGAAGGTGAGCACGCCGAGGATCTCGTTCCCCCTCCTGATCGGCAGCCCGAGATACGTGACGATCCCAAGCTCCCGATCTCCTTGGGCGAAGATGCTTCGGGGGTCGTTCTGCGCGTCTGCCATGAACAGAGGCTCCCCGGTCTGCGCCACGATGCCCGACGAGCCGACACCCAGGGGGAGCGAGAAGCCGGGTGGCATGGCCGAGCCTTTGAGTGCTCCCACCCGGAGCACCCCGGCCTCTTTGTCCAGGAGGAGCACCTTCACGTGCGGGGCGCCGCTGATCCGGGCGGCCTCGGCGAGAATCCGGTCGAGGATCTCCTGGAGATCCAGACCGGCCATGACCGTGCGGGAGGCCCGCAGCAGGGCTTCCAGTTGTTCCCCGCGGCGCACGGCGGCCTCGTGCGACCGCGCGTTCTCGATGGCGATGGCGGCCTGGGTGCTGAACAGGGCCAACGTGTCCCGATCGTGCGGCGTGAACGGCGGATCGGAGGGCTCCCGGTCGATCGCGATGACGCCGAGCAGCCGGTCGTGATACAGGAGCGGCTCGACCAGCACCGCGCTGATCCGCGTCTCTTCGAGGAACGTGGGGAGGGCATGGGGAGATGCCCGGTAGTCGTTGACGATCTCTCCCTGCCGGCGCTGCGCGACCCTCCCCACGACCCCTTCCCCCAGCCGCCAGCGCATCTGTCCAAACCAGTCCGGATGGCCGAACCAGGCCTGCGGCACCAGCAGGCCGGTCGCCTCGTCCAGGAGCGTCATCCCACCGGAGGCGCCGCCGGCAAGGTCCACGGCGTACCGGATGATCCGGTCGAGGAGGCTGGACAGGTCGAGCCCCCGCGTGAGCTCGGTGGTAAGGGCGCGCACGACTTCCAGGCGGTGCGCGTGCTCGGCCAGCGCCTCTTCCGCGCTCTTACGTTCCGTGATGTCCTGGATCAGCCCGTCGTAGGCCACGAGCGTGCCCTGCGGGTCGCGGTGCGGGACCGGGGTGTTGCGGACCCAGCGCAGGGCGCCGTCCTTGCGCATGATCCGGTGCTCCAGCGGCTTCGCCTCCCGCCCCGCCAAGACCTGCCGGGCCTGCTCCAGCACCGCCGGGCGGTCGGCTGCATCCACGATACGCATCCACAGCGCGGGGTCCGCCGTGAACTCCTCGGGGTCGTACCCGGTGACCGCCACGCAGCCCGGCCCCTGGAAGGTCTCCGCCGGGTGGCCATCCACGACCCGGACCCGGAAGATGTAGTCGGTCATGGTCACGGTGATGCGGCGGTACCGCTCCTCGCTCTCGCGCAGGGCCCGCTCCGCCCGCGTGCGCTCGTGCAGCTCGCGCTGGGTGGCCTCGTACAGCGAGGTGTTCTTTATGGCGATGGCGGCCTGGGTAGCCAAGGCGGCGAGGAGCCTGACTTCCTCCGGCGAATAGGTCCGCGGCTGCGAGCCGCTGAACCCCAGGACGCCGAAGACCCGATCCTGCGACTTCACGGGGATCCCGAGGTAGGAAACGCGGTGGTGTTTCGCCGAGAGGTCCGGGCGCGTGTCGCGGGGATCCCCGCGGATGTCGGCAACCATCAGTGGCTCGCCGGTGAGCGCCACGTGCCCCGAGAAACTCTGCCCGACCGGGATCCGGATGCTCGCAATCTCCTCGGGGGAGAGGCCGATGGCGACCCGACAGCGGAGCGTCGTCTTCTCTTCGTCGAGGAGGTAGAGCCACACCTCCACCTCGCCCGCAATGGTGGCCGCCTGCCCCACGATCGCATGCAGGCTCTGGTCGAGATCCAGGGAGGACGTGATGGCCTGGTGCGCGGCGAGGAGGGCGGTCAGCTCCCCCTGCCGGCGCCGTAGCGCTTCCGTCTCCTGCCGCAGGGCGGCAAGCTCGGCGAGCAGTTCGGCCTGCGTTGGCTCGGGCATGCGCTGGCGTCCTCTCCGGGGTCCGGTCACGGCGGGCAGAGGTGGGCCGATTCTAGGGAGGAGAGACCGGGCTGTCAATTCGCCGCCGACGAATGCTCGGCCGACCGGACGCATCTCGCCGGCATCAGTGGATGGCGAACAGCAGGCCCAGGCCGTAGGTGAGGCCGCCCACGGCCGTGGAGACGGTGGCCGAGAGACACGCCGTCCAGGGGTTCGGGAAGGTGGTCTCGGACAGCCCCAGCTCCTCCTGGACCAGCTCAGTGCCCTCGAACTCCGCGAGAGTATAGCCCCTTAGAATGCGCGAGGGCACGGGAAATATCGCCGCCCTCCCCACCCCGATCCGGCGTGGCGCCTGGGCGGTTTGCAGGCGCGCATCACGGACCCCCCGCAGGCGAACCACTGACAAATTGCGGGGGAGTGTGGTAGAGTGACCGCATGGAGCGCGGTCCGGAGCCGAGCGAGGAGCCCGCGGGCCCCCCGCGGTTCCTCCTGGATGCGATGCTGGGGCGGCTGGCGACCTGGCTGCGCCTCCTGGGGTACGACGCGGTTTACTCCCAGGCGGAGGACGCGGTGCTCCTCCGCCAGAGCCGGGAGGAGGGGCGGATCCTCCTCACCCGGGACACGCGGCTCCTCAGGCGTCGCGAGCTTCCGCCTCACCTCGGCATCGAGAGCGATCACGTGGCAGAGCAGCTGCGCCAGGTGGTGCAGGCACTCCGCCTGGACGTCAGGGTCCCGCGCGCACGCCGTTGCGCGCGCTGCAACGCGCCGCTTTCGCCGCAGAGCAAGGCCGAGGTGGCCGGGCGGGTCCCGGACTTCATCTTCGGCCACCACGCGGAGTTCTGGGGGTGCCCGACGTGCGGGCGGATCTACTGGGCCGGGAGCCACCGCCAACACATGGACGCCCGCATTCACGCCCTGGCACCCTGAGGGGATGAGGAGGCCGATGCGCCTGGCCTTCATGGGAAGCCCGACATTCGCCGTCGCCACGCTCACACGGCTCGTGGCCGACGGCTACGGCGTGGGCCTGGTCGTAACCCAGCCCGACCGGCCGGCGGGACGCGGGCAGGCCTTGCGTCCCCCGCCCGTGAAGCAGGCCGCCCTGCGCCACGGACTGCCCGTCCTCCAGCCGGAGACGCTTTCCGACCCCGCCGTGCTGGACCGCCTGCGATCCGTGCGGCCCGAGGTGATCGTGGTGGTCGCCTTCGGTCAGTTCCTGCCGCGGGCCCTGCGGGAGCTGCCCCCGCAGGGCTGCATCAACCTGCACGCCTCGCTGCTCCCCAAGTTCCGGGGTGCCGCCCCGATCCAGCGGGCCATCATGGCGGGCGAGGACACGACCGGCGTCACGATCATGCGGGTCGAGGAGCGGATGGACACGGGCCCCATGCTTCTCCGGCGCGCCTGCCCGATCCATCCCGGCGACGATGCCGCGAGCCTCCACGACCGGCTGGCCGCCCTGGGGGCCGAGGCGCTGGCCGAGGCCCTGGCCCTCCTGGCCCGTGGCGAGGCGGTCTGGACCCCGCAGGACGAGCGGTTGGCCAGCCTGGCCCCCAAGCTCACCGACGCGGACTGCCGTCTGGACCTCACGCGGCCGCCGGGTACCCTCGTCAACCAAGTGCGCGGCCTGTCGCCGGCCCCGGGGGCGTACCTTCCCGTCGAGGGCGGGCGCCGCCTCAAGGTCCTGCGCGCCGAGGCCCGGCCGGGGGCGGGGGCCCCGGGGATGGTCCTCGCCGTCGAAGAGGCCGCGCTCGTCATCGGCACCGGCAGCGGTGCCGGCACCGGTGCCGGTGCGGGTGCGTTCGCCCTGCTCGAGGTGCAGCCCGAAGGCAAGCGCCGGATGTCCGGCGCGGAGTACGCGCGCGGCCAGCGGCTCGGCGCGGGAGATCGCTGTGGCTGAGGCGGCCCATTCGGAGCGTGCTGGGAGACCGCGGAGGCCGGGGACGGCAGCGGCCGCCGGGACGAGCCCGCGTCGGATCGCCCTGGAGATCCTCCGGCGCGTCGAAACGACCGACGCCTACGCCAATCTCCTCCTGGACGCCCGCCTCCGGCGAGCCGATCTCTCCCCGGCCGATCGTGCGCTCGCGACCGAGCTCACCTACGGGGTCCTCCGCCTCCGCGGCAGGCTGGACTGGATGCTGCAGGCGGTCCTGGACCGCCCCCTCGCGGCCCTGGAACCCATCGTCCGCCTGCTCCTGCGCCTGGGGGCGTACCAGCTCCGCTGCCTCACGCGGGTCCCGGCCTTCGCGGCCGTGGATGAAGCGGTTCACCTGGCCCGATCACTCGGGGCCGCGCGCAGCGCGGGCTACGTGAACGCCGTCCTGCGATCCCTGACGCGGCAGGCGGGCCCTCCGGAGCCGGACCCCGGATCCGACCCGATCGCCTACTGGGCGAGCGTCGGGTCCCACCCGGGCTGGCTGGCAACGCGCTGGACCCTGCGGCTGGGCCTCGAGGAGGCGGCCCGGTTGATGGCGGGAAACAACGCGGCGCCGCCGCTCACGGTCGTGACGAACCGGCTCCGGACGCAGCCGGACGCCGTGCGACGCGCCCTGGAGGCGGCGGGGTTGGACTTCGCGGTGAGCGAGTGGCTCCCCGGCGCCTTCCACCTCCGCGGGGCCGGCAGCCCGGCCGAGCTGCCCGGCTTCGCCGAGGGGCACCTCATCCCGATGGACGAGGCGGGGGCGCTGCCGGTCCTCTGTCTCGACCTTGGGGAGGGTGGGCGCGTCCTGGACGCCTGCGCGGGCGGCGGAAGCAAGAGCGCCCTGATCGCGGCCGCGGTGGGCTCCCGCGGGGAAGTCCTCGCGCTGGACAGGAGTCCGCGCGCCATGCGACGCCTCGGCGCGGCCATGGCCCGGCTCGGCGCGACGGGCGTGCGCCCGCTCCAGGGCGATGCGCGGGAGGCGGGGGCCGCCTGGCCGGGCGCGTTCCCGCGCGTCCTGGTGGACGCCCCCTGCACCGGCCTCGGCACGATCCGCCGCCGGCCCGAGATCAAGTGGCGGCGGCAGCCCGAGGATCTCGGGCGGGCCGCCGCGCTGCAGGGGGAGCTTCTGGCCGGCGCCGCCGGCGCCGTCGCGCCGGGCGGGCTCCTGGTGTACAGCACCTGCAGCCTGGAGCCCGAGGAGACGGACGCGGTGATCGCGGCCTTCCGCGCCGCCCATCCGGAGTTCTCGCCGGAGGACCCTGGGCCGGCGCTGCGGGAGTTCGCCGATCCGGCGACACCCGGCATGCTCCGCGCCTGGCCCCAGCGCCACGGCACGGACGGCTTCTTCGTGGCGCGCCTGCGTCGAGCGACATGAGACGGCAGATCACATATCGACCCTCACAGCCCGGCTGCCTCTACCGGCTGCTTCGCGCAGCCAGCATCTGCCTCGGCCTCGTGGCCCTGGCGATGTTCTCCGGCTATGTGGCCATGTACCTGGCCATGGAAGAGGACCGGGTGCCGATCCCGCGGACGGTGGGCCTGGATTCGGTGGCGGCCAGTGCCCTGATCCGGGAGGCCGGCTTGGTCCCGCGCGTGGTGGGAGAAGAATTCAGCGCCACCATCCCCAAGGGCCATGTCACCAGCCAGCGCCCGAGTCGGGGGACGCGGCTCAAGGTCGGGAGCGAGGTCCGCCTCTTCGTCAGCCGGGGCAGCGACCAACTGGAGGCCCCCGAGCTCGCCGGAGTGGTCCTCCCGCAGGCCAGGCGGATCCTGGCCGAGTCGGGTCTCACCCTGGGGCCGATCACCCAGATTCA